>NZ_JBDJAW010000002.1:300000-451903 GCF_039649665.1 Microbispora sp. ZYX-F-249
CGTGCGTCCCAACGGGAAGCACCTCCGGCCCCGCACCCCGATGGCCGACTATGCCGCGCTTCGCCGGGAGGACGGCCTGCCGGTCGATCCCTGGTTGCGCGTGCACGTACGCGCCGGTGGGGTGATCGACAAGATCGCCCGGCGGTCCATGGTGGTGGCCGGCACCCTCGAGGAGTGGCGAGACTGGACCGGCCTTCCGTTCCACCGAACCGGCGACGTAGAGGTCCCGGGGGCGCTGGTGCCCGTCCACTGCGACGCCGACCACGGCTTCGCGGTGTACGTCGAACCCAACGTCTGGGTGCGCCACTCGCTCCATTAGCCCGCTGAGACCCGTCGCCCGCGATTCCCGCAGGAACGCGTGTGCCCCAATGTGCCCCGGTCCGCTACGCGTAGTCGGCGGGCGGCTGAATGATGCCGACTCCACCGGTATGCGGCGTTGGCACGTAGCCGTCTGAAGGAGCAGGAAGCGCGTCGATGCAGTCCAGCGAACAGGCGTTGGCCAAGAGAGGAAGGGTGTCGGTGCCGACCCGCAGAGAGATCCAGACCTGGTAGAGGCCGGCTTCGGCGATCGGCCGGTCGCAGACACTACACGCCTTAATCATGTCGGTCCCCCACACCTCGGGATCGAGGCCCGTGAGATCGAGGTCCCGGATGGACGCTCTGCCCGGCCGCAGCGGAGGAAACGGCGGTCGAAGCTTGGAGTTGCCGTACAGCGAACGCGTGCTGACCGTGCTGGCCTTCACTTGTCGGCACCGGGTCAGCTCGTAGGGGAACCAGTGCAGGCGATGCGACATGTAGGGGGAGAACTCCTGCAGGTTGGTCATCGCGCCGATTTCCGGCGGGATCCGGAGCAGGTTGCTGCCATAGAGGACCAGATGCTCAACCTCAACGAGCTTGGCGATGGTCGGTGGCAGTGTGATGACCTGACGCCGTTCGGCCGGGCTCAGCTCGACAATGGGCCGGAACACCTCCCGGCCGTCCGCCGCCGCTTCTTCCACGAGCTCAAGCAGGTGTTGCCACCCGGACGATGCGATGTCCTGACGCTGTCCGTGGAAGCGCACCACGTGCGGTGGACGTACCTCGTACTGATCGAAACACCGGCAGACCTCCCTGCCGGCCGAGTGTCCACCTTCGCCGACGGCATCAGCCCACCGGTTGGCTGCAGGCAGAGCGGCATCGTCCTCCATACACGCACCGTAGCGCGATCCGCCCTACTCTGATCAGCCGGTCTGGAGATCGTCACCGCACTCCCTCCCCTGGTTGTGCCCTGGAGTTCGCAGCTGATCCAATTGAGGGTCGTAGCAGTTCAACCCGAGCCGTGCGGCGATCTCAACTGCAAAGCCTGAGGGGTCTGCCGTCGACCCACCCCGGAGAGGCAGCGGACCGGGGACGGTAGGTCAAGTCCAGCCCTGCGTGTACCTGGTCCCGGTGACTCTCCTCGTGCGCTGGTTGTCCTGCCGGCGCGCGCTCGATGTGCCCGAGGAGGAGTGAGCGGAGAGTCGGCCCGGCTCAGAGGGGTGAGAGGTGGACGAGTCGGCCTGTAGGCCGGGTTCTGTGGTCAGCCACGAGGGCTGACCGGCGGCCATCCATCTAGGACCGCCGTTGCCGGCGGCCTCAAGCGGTCCACCCGCGCGGCTCGGGCGGGCAGCCCTCGAACGTCGCGCGCGGGACGTTCCGGAGAACGTCCCTTCTTGACCTTGCTCCGGGTGGGGTTTACCGAGCCGCCCACGTCACCGTGGGCGCTGGTGGTCTCTTACACCACCGTTTCACCCTTACCCCCGTGAAGGGGCGGTCTGTTTTCTGTGGCACTGTCCCGCGGGTCGCCCCGGGTCGGCGTTACCGACCACCCTGCCCTGTGGAGCCCGGACCTTCCTCGGCAGGGCCGAAGCCCTGACGCGGCCGCCCGGCCGGCTCGTCCACCGTGAGGGTAAGCCTAGCGGCTCCCGAATCATTCCCCGGCCCGGGCGGCGGTCATGTGAAGTCTCTCTGAATTCGCCCGCGACGCGCAGACGTGAGGCAGCACCGGCGCAGGTCGCGGGCGGACCGTTCACAGGACCCGCACAGAACCTCTCAGAGACCACGCAGACCGGTGGGCGAGTCTGCGTCCCATGATTGAGTTGCGGCAACTGACCAAGAGGTACGGCGAGGTCGCCGTCGTGGACGGCCTCAGCTTCGACGTACGGCCGGGCGTCGTCACCGGCTTCCTCGGGCCGAACGGCGCGGGCAAGACGAGCACGATGCGGATGATCCTCGGGCTCGACAGGCCGACGAGCGGGAGCGCGACGATCGGAGGGCGGCGCTACGCCGACCTGCCCGTGCCCCTGCGGGAGGTGGGGGCACTGCTCGACGCGCACGCCGTGCATCCGCGCAGGACCGCGGTCGACCACCTGCTCTCCCTCGCGTACGGCAACGGCATCGGACGGCGCCGGGTCGAGGAGGCGCTCGGGCTCGTCGGCCTGGCCGACGTGGCGGGGCGTCGCCCCGGCGGCTTCTCCCTGGGCATGAAACAGCGGCTCGGCATCGCGGTGGCCCTGCTCGGCGACCCCCCGGTGGTGCTGCTCGACGAACCCGTGAACGGGCTCGACCCCGAGGGCATCCGATGGATCCGCACGCTGACGCGGAGCCTGGCCTCCGAGGGCCGGACCGTCCTGCTGTCCAGCCACCTGATGAGCGAGATGGCCCTCACCGCCGACCATCTCGTCGTCATCGGCCGCGGGCGGCTGATCGCCGACACGGGGCTGGACGCCTTCGTCCGCTCGGCAGCGCGGCAGGCGGTGCTCGTGCGCACTCCCGACGCGCCGCGGCTCGCCTCCCTGCTCCGGGAGGCCGGCGCCGCCGTACGGCCCGGCGCCGACGGCGGCCTGACGGTGACCGGGATGTCCGGCGCCGAGGTCGGAGGGCTCGCCGGCGCCCACGGAATCGTCCTGCACGAGCTCACGCCGTGGCGGGCCTCCTTGGAGGAGGCCTACCTGGAGCTCACCGGCGACAGCGTCGAGTTCGCCGCGAGTCCCGCCGGAGCCGTCTCATGACCGCGTACGGCGTGCTGCGCGCGGAGTGGGTGAAGTTCCGCAGCATCCGGGCCATGCTCGGCTGCCTGGCCGGGGCCGTGGTCGCGGCCGGGGGGTACGGCTACCTGTTCGGCATGGCCGCCGCACGCGACTATCTCGCCGCACCGGCCGCGGACCGGGCGGCCTTCGATCCCACGGAGACGGCCTTCCGCGCTCTCGTGCTGGTGGCGGTGCTCGTCAGCGCGGCCGGCGCGCTGACCGTGACCTCCGAGTACGCCTCGGGGACGATGCCGGTCAGCCTCACCGCCGTGCCCAGGCGCGGGCTCCTCCTCGCCGGCAAGGGGGCCGTCGCCGCGCTGGCCACGTTCCTCATCGGGCCGCCGCTGGCGCTCCTGTCGTTGACCCTCAGCCAGGCGGCGCTGGCCGCGCGGGGCGTGCCGAGCGTGGGACCCGGTGATGCCGGGATACCCGGGGCGCTGCTGGGCGCGGGCCTGTTCACGGGCCTGGTCGGCCTGTACGGCATCGCGCTCGGGTTCCTGCTGCGCAGGTCGGCGGGGGCCGTCTCGCTGGGGGCGTTCCTGCTGATCCTTCCCGGCATGGCGGGCCTGTTCCCGGAGGCGGTGGCCAGGTGGATCGTCACCTGGTGGCCGAGCGCGGCGGGCGCGAGGCTCTTCGCGGTCCATCCCGGCGCGGAGGGGCTCGCGCCGCTCGCGGGCGCCGGGGTGCTCGCCGCCACCGTGCTCGGCCTGCTCTGCGCCGCCGCCGCCGTCTTCCACCGGCGGGACGCCTGAGGCGACGGGCCCTGTACGCCGGGCTTAGCACCGCGTACCTATTCTTCCGCTGGTCGGCGAAGGGAGGCCGGATGTGGACGGGCGGCACCTGCTGGTGGTCGACGACGAGCCCGTGGTGCGGGAACTGCTGGCGGCCACGCTCCGCTTCGCGGGCTACGAGGTGACCTCGGCCGCGACCGGCTCACAGGCCCTGGAGACCGCGCGGGGCACGCCGCCCGACCTCGTGCTCCTCGACGTCATGCTGCCCGACATGGACGGTTTCGAGGTCATGCGCCGTCTCCGGGCGCTGCCCCGCCCGCTGACCGGCGGAAGTCCCGGTCAGGTGCCCGTGCTGTTCCTGACCGCGCGCGACACCACGCAGGACAAGATCAACGGATTGCGGCTCGGTGGCGACGACTACGTGACCAAGCCGTTCGACCTGGAGGAGCTGCTGGCCCGGATCGAGGCCGTGCTCAGGCGGGCCGGAGCCGCCCCCGAGGACCGCACGCTGCGGGTCGCCGACCTCGAACTCGACCCGGAGGGCCATCAGGTGGTGCGGGCGGGCTCCCCCGTGCGGTTGTCGCCGACCGAGTTCCGCCTGCTCCACTACCTGGTGCTCAACGCCGGAAGGGTGGTGTCCAAGGCGCAGATCCTGGAGCACGTCTGGCGGTACGACTTCGCCGGAGACTCCAGCATCGTGGACACGTACGTGAGCTATGTGCGCCGCAAGATCGACAAGAACGGGCCCAGGCTGATCCACACGATGCACGGGGTCGGATACGTGCTGCGCGGGCCACGCCCATGACGGCGCGCACGAGGCATCCGTCGCCGCGGTCACGTGGCCTGTCGCCGCGCTTGGGGAGTTCGTCGCTGCGGGGGCGGCTGCTGCTCACCACCATGGCCCTGCTCGTGGCCGGCCTCGCCGTCAGCGGCGCGGTCGCGGTCGCCACGCTGCGGGCCCACCTCATCGAACGCGTGGACCGGCAGCTCACGCCGATGGCGACGGTGCTGGCGCGGATACCCGCCAGGCTGACCGCCGTGCCGTCCGCGCCGCAGAGCGCGCAGCTGCCGGGCAGCCTGCCCGGGCTGGACCTGATCGACCAGGTGTACGTCGCCTACTTGCGCGCGGACGGCGCCGTCGAGCAGGAGGGCGGTCCGTGGCTGCGGGACCGGTCGCGGGACGGGCTGCCGGATCGGGGCCCTGCGCTCCCCCGGCTCGACGGCGCCGACGTCGAGCGGCTGGGCGGACGGCCGTTCGACGCGACCGGCCCCGAAGGCGGCAAGTGGCGGGTCGTCGCCGTCCCGCGCCCCGCCACGGCGACGACGCCGGCGGCGGCATCCGGCAGCGTCGTCGTGGCGGCGTCGCTTCGCGGAGTGCGGTCCACCGTCGGCCGCCTGACGGCGGTCTGCGCGGCGACCGCGGCGGCGCTCGTGGCGTCGCTCGCCGTGATCGGGTGGTTCGCCGTACGGCGGGGCTTGCGGCCGCTGCGGCGGATCGAGGAGACCGCCGCGGCCATCGCCGGGGGCGACCTGTCCCGGCGCGTCCCCGCGCTGGCCGCGCCCCGGACCGAGGTCGGCCGGCTGGCGGCCGCCCTGAACGTCATGCTCGGCCAGTTGGAGACGGCATTCGCCGAGCGGGAACGGGCGCAGGCCCGGATGCGCCGCTTCGTCGCCGACGTCAGCCACGAGCTGCGGACCCCGCTCTTCGGCATCAAGGGGTTCGCCGAACTGCACCGGATGGGCGGGCTGCCCGACGCCGACCTCACCCTCGGCCGGATCGAGAGCGAGGCCGCCCGCCTGGTCCGGCTCGTCGAGGACCTGCTCCTGCTCGCCCGCCTCGACGAGGGCGAGGAGGCCCTGCCCATGGACCTCGCGCCCATGGACCTGCGGACGCTCGCCGCCGACGCCCATCACGACCTGCGCGCGCTGGACCCGGGGCGGGAGGTCACGCTCACCGGGCCGGACGGCGGCCCGCCGGGTGCGGCGCCGGTTCACGGCGACGAGGCGCGGCTGCGCCAGGTGGTCTCCAACCTCGTGGGCAACGCCGTCGCCCACACCCCGCCGGGCACGCCGGTGCGGATCGGCGTCGGCACGGCCGGCGGAGACGGGGTCCTCGTTATCGCCGACGAGGGGCCGGGCATGCCCGCGGAGGAGGCCGCCCGGGTGTTCGACCGCTTCTACCGGGTGGACGGCTCACGCAGCCGCACCGGCGCCGGAGGCGCCGGGCTGGGGCTGGCCATCGTCCGGTCGATCGTCGCCGCGCACGGGGGCCGGGTGGAACTGCGGACCCGGCCCGGCGCCGGAGCCGCCTTCCGCGTCGTGCTGCGCGGCGTCGTCCTTCCGGGTGCCGCGCCGGGTCCCGTCACCCGTACGGCCGGGCGTTCTATCCGCGGCTGACGTCCTTGACGAACACCATCCCGTCGTAGCCGGGCAGGTGGGCCGGGTCCAGCGAGGCGTAACCGAACCAGGGGGACACGCGGGGGGCGGGCGGCGCGTCACCGAGGGCGCCCGCCAGCCGGCGGACGTCGACGACGTAGCGCTCCTCCGGGAGCGCGTACAGGAGCCCTTCGAGCGTGTCCGCCGGCGGGGTGTCCACCCCATGGTGCCGGATCGTGCCGAGCGCCATGGCCAGGAAGGCGTACCCCTCGCCCAGGTGCGCGTCCGCGATCGCGCCGGAGCTCCACCACTCGAACGGCACGCCGCCCATCCGCATCGTGCTCTTGTCCCGCTGGAGATGACTGTTGTGGGTGTACACCAGCGCCGGGCCCCGCTCGGCGACGGCGAGGATGTTGGCGGCGATCATCGAGCTGCGCAGGCCCAGCAGGCGCGGCATGCGGCCCGGTGAGCTGTCGGCCATCCAGTAGTGGTAGCGCAGCAGGCCGATGGCGGCGCGCGCGTACAGGCGCGCCCGGTCCCACTCGTCCGGTGTGGACGTCGCGAGCAGACGCGGCGTCTCCGCGTCGAGGAGCGCCACGAGATCGTCGGCGAGCAGCCGCAGCTCTCCGGCCTCGGCCGACCGCCCCACGGACTGGGACGGGTCCATCATCGTGGCGGGATCGGCCCAGCGGTCGTCGGCGCCGAGCAGGCGGTCGAGCGTCTCCGCGTCGCAGGGGAGCAGATCCGCGCCCACCCGGGCCGCGAGGTAGCCGTGGAGAGCGGTCAGCGCCTGCCGGGGGCTCGCGGCGTGGCTGATCTCCAGCGGGCCGTCGAGTCCGGCGAAGCGGAGCCGCTCGGCCGCGGGCCGGCCCTCGTTGTACGCGCGCATCCAGCGCACGAGCTCACGGTTGCCCGAGAACGCACCCCACTCGTGGCTGATGCCGCGCTCCATGACCTCGTCGAGGGTGCCCGTGCCCGAGGTGACGTAGTCGTCCACGACCAGGCCCATGAGGCAGTCGCTCTCGAGTCCGATCGTCCGGTAGCCCTCCTGCTCGACGAGCTGCCGGAACAGCTCGTTGCGCAGGTCCAGCAGCTCGTTGTCGCCGTGAGTGGGCTCGCCCAGGGCGAGCACCCGCGGCCGGGCCGGGAGCAGCCTCATGACGGAGGCGGCGTCGACGGCGTGGACGGTGTCCTTGATGTCGGTAGCCATACCTTCAACGGTATCGTTGAACCCACCAGTGAAGACTTACCGCGAAGCCACCAGCGTCAATGGGGGGGAAACCCTCAAATCACGGGTTCAAGCAGGCCGGCAGGCGCACGGACCGGTTGGGGTACGGGACATGCCGGCACGCGACGCCGCGGTGCGCGATGCCTCTGATGGTGATCGCCGGGGCACGGCTGGAGGCCGGCTGAGGGTACGGCCGAAGGAGCCGGGCGCGAGGCATCGCGGCACGGCTCGACGGCACGACCGAGAAGCCGGACGGGCGGCCTCACACCGCCCCGTCACGGCCGTCACGTCTCCAGAAGGGAGGGAGACGTCAGGAAAGGTGCGCGGTGTCGTTCAGCGCGCGGACGACGGCGGGCCCGTCGGCGTAGTAGTCGATCACCGACAGGCAGGCCAGGTCGAGATGCATCCGGTAGAGGGCCTCGGGCGGCGCGCCCAGCGCGAAGCGGACGAGCATCTTGATCGGGGTCACGTGGGAGACCACGACGACGCTGCGGCCCTCGTGGGCCTTCACGATGCGGTCCCTGGCCTGCTCGACCCGCCGCGCGGTCGCCGCGAAGCTCTCCCCGCCGGGCGGGGCGACGTCCGGGTCGGCCAGCCAGGCCGCCAGCTCCCGGGGCCAGCGCTGCTGGATCTCGGCGAACGTGTGCCCCTCCCACGCGCCGAAGTCGGTCTCCCGGAGGTCGTCGTCGACCAGCACCGTGAGGCCGGTCCCCGCAGCCACCGCCTCCGCCGTCTGCCGGGCGCGGGTGAGCGGAGAGGTGACGATCACCTCGACCTCGTACGGCTGACGCGACAGGCGCTGGGCCGCGGCCTCGGCCTGGGCGAGCCCGGTGGCGGTGAGCGACGGGTCGCCGAGCCCGGAGAACCGCTTCTCCACCGACAGCGGCGTCTGCCCGTGCCGGAGCAGGAGCAGGGACGTGGCGACGCGCGTGGCCCGGGGCATCCATCCGTGCCCGCGCCGGTCGTGGGAGGCGGCGGTTCCCGCCGCCGTGCCGTCCGCCCTACCAGTGGTCCCCGTCCCCGCCGCCGCCGCGCGGCCGTCGGTCCCCGCGCCCGCCGCGCGTCCGCCGTCGGTCCCCGCACCGGTCGCATCGGAAGTCCCCGTACGCCCATCGGGGGCGGCCGGAGCCGGGGCGCCGGGAGCGGACGCGCCGAAGGCGTCGTCGAACAGCGTGGGCGCGTCGGTGTTGGGCGGCTCGGCACCGGGCTCGACGGCCGGGGCGGCCTCCGGCGCGGAGGTGATCTCGCTCGCCTGCCACGTCTCCCCCCGGGCCGCGGCGTCCATCGCCTCGTTGGCGAGCCGGTCGGCGTGGCTGTTGCGCTCGCGCGGAATCCACGTCCAGGTGACGCGGAAGCGCCGGGCCAGGCCCGCCGCCTCCAGGGCGAGCGGCCGCAGCCCCTCGTGCTTGACCTTCCAGCGGCCGGCCATCTGCTCGATGACCAGCTTGGAATCCATCCGCACCTCGACCCGCCCGCCCTCGGCGCCGAGTGCGAGCAGCGCCCGGAGCCCGGCGATGAGCCCGCGGTATTCGGCCACGTTGTTGGTCGCGGTGCCGATCGACTCGGCGGCCTCGGCGAGCACCCGTCCGGCGTCGTCCTTGACCACCGCGCCGTACCCGGCCGGCCCGGGGTTGCCCCGCGACCCGCCGTCGGCCTCGACGACGTAACCCCCCGTCGCGCCCATCGCCGCCGTCACAGCCCCGACTCGGCCGTACGCACCAGGATCCGGCGGCACTCCTCGCAGCGGACCACCTCGTCGTGCGCGGCGGCCCGGATGCGGTTGAGGTCGGCGATGGACAGGCTCGTGCGGCAGCCGAGGCACCGGCCGCCGTGCAGCATGGCGGCGCCGACGCCGCTCTGCTCGCGCATCTTCTCGTACAGCGCGAGCACGTCGGCCGGGACGTCGGCGGTGATCGCGGACCGGCCGCCGGCCAGCTCGCCGAGCTCCTTGTCGATCTCCGCGAACGCCGCGTCGCGGCGGTCCTCGGCGGCGCGCAGCGTGCCGGTCACCTCGTCCCGCTCCGACTTGAGCGTGGCGACCCGGGCGTCGGCCGCCTCCCGGCGTTCCATGATCTCCAGCACGACCTCCTCCAGGTCCGACTGCCTGCGCCGCAGGGAGACGATCTCGGACTGGAGGCTCGCCAGGTCCTTCGGGGAGGAGACCTGCCCGGAGTCGAGGCGCTTGGTGTCCCGGTCGACCCGCACGCGTACGGCGTCGACGTCGGACTCGGCCTTGGCCTGGTCCCTGGCGAGGTCGCCGGCCTCGGTCTCGGCGGCGATGATCTGCGTCGAGACCCGGGCCAGCCTCTTGGACAGCTCGTCGATCTCGGCGAGCTCGGGCAGGCTGCGGCGGCGGTGCCGCAACCGGTCGAGGCCCGTGTCGAGCTCCGCGAGATCGAGCAGACGCTTCTGTGCTTCCGGTGCGGCCTTCATCCCAAATCCCTCAAGATGCTCGGGGGTCCAAGTCGGTGGTCGTCGCCGTCCAGGCGTCGGTGACGGCGTCGGAGACGCGCGCCTCAACAGTAATGCCCCCGGCCGCCAGCGCTGACGTCAGACGCCGGGCGGCGTCCGCGAGCCACGGCCATTCGGTGGCCCAATGGGAGGCGTCGACCAGCGCGGGCCCGTCCGCCTCCAGGTGCTCGCTGGCCGGGTGGTGCCGCAGGTCGGCCGTCAGGAAGACGTCCACGCCCGCGGCCCGTGCCGTCCCCAGCAGCGAGTCGCCCGCGCCGCCGCAGACGGCGACCGTGCGCACCGGCCGGTCGAGATCGCCCGCCACCCGCAACGGGCCCGCCGTACGCGGCAGCCCGGAGGCGGCCAGCGCGGCGAACTCCCGCAGCGGCGTCGGGGCGGGCAGGTCGCCGATGCGGCCGAGCCCGCGGCGCGGGTCGTCGGCGGAGGGCTGGACGGGCCGAAGGTCCCCGGTCAGGCCGACGGCCCGCGCGAGCGCGTCGGAGACCCCGGGGTCGGCGACGTCCGCGTTGGTGTGCGCGGCGTAGAGCGCGGCGCCGCCGCGGATGAGCCGGTGCACGACCCGGCCCTTGAAGGTCGTGGCGGCGACGCTCGTGGTGCCGCGCAGGTAGAGCGGGTGGTGGGTGACGACGAGGTCGGCCCCCCAGTCGAGGGCCTCGTCCACGACCACGGCGACCGGGTCGACCGCGAACAGGATCTTCCGTACGGCCTGCTCCGGGTCGCCGCAGACGAGACCCACCGCGTCCCAGGACTCGGCCCACGAGGGGTCGTACAACGCCTCCAGGCGTTCGACCACCTCGGCGAGGGTGCAGGAGATCGATTCCACCCGCGCACACTACAGCCTGCTGGCGGAACGTTCCGGGAAGAGTAACGTCCCATTTGACGCCCCGCCGCCAGGAAGGATCCCCAGCGTGCCCGTTGATCAGCAGAGCCTGCACGTCAGCTCCGTGGTCGCCGACACCCACAACGACCTGCTCATGGCCGTCTCCGCCCGGCCGCCCGCGGCATGGGCCTCGTTCTTCCGCGAGCAGTGGCTTCCCCAGCTCGTCGAGGGCGGGGTCGACGTGCAGGTGCTGCCCGTGTTCGTGGAGAGCCAGTTCCGCCCGGAGGGCGCGCTGCGCCAGACCCTGCGGATGATCGAGTGCGCCCACGTGCTGGCCGAGGGCAACCCCGACGCCGTGGCGCTGTGCCACGACGGGCAGCAGATCGACGAGGCCCTCGCCCTCGGCAGGATCGCCCTGGTGCTGGCCCTGGAGAGCATGCCGGGGATCGACGAGAGCGTCGAGCTGATCCCGGCCCTGCACCGCCTCGGGGTCCGCGTCGCCTCGATCGCCCACTGGGGCCGTACGGCTCTCGCCGACGGCAGCGGCCAGGACGGCACCGGTTCCCGGCTCACCAGCCACGGCGTCGAGGCCCTGCGCGAGATGGAGCGGCTCGGCATGCTCTTCGACATCTCGCACCTGGGCGCCACGGGCGTCGCGCACGTGCTGGAGATCGCGACCCGGCCCGTGATCGCGACGCACTCCTCGGCGCGCGCCCTGCGCGACCACCACAGGAACCTCACCGACGAGCAGCTCAGGGGCGTCGCCGCGGGCGGCGGCGTCGTCTGCGTGAACTTCCTCGCCGCCTTCCTCACCGAGGACGCCCGCTCGGCCACGGTCGACCATCTCGTGGACCACATCGAGCACATCGCCGGCGTCGCCGGCATCGACCACGTGGGTCTCGGCCCCGACTTCGTGCGCGAGGTGTACGCCGACCTCACCCCGCCGTGCTGCGAGGGCTTCAGCTACTCGGGCATCGACTCGAGGGCCGCCGTCCCCGGCCTGGAGGGCCCGCGCGGCCTGCCGCTGGTGACCGACGCGCTCCTCAAGCGGGGGTTCGCCGACGAGGAGATCCAGAAGATCCTGGGCGCCAACGTGATGCGCCTGTTCCGCGCCGAGCTGGGCCGCACGGCGCGGGAACGGCAGTAGCGGTGGACCCCGAGGCCATGCTGGCCGACCTCGAGGAGCTGGTGCTCTGCGAGTCGTACTCCACGGACCACGAGGCGGTGGCGCGCAGCGCCCGCGTCGTGGGGGCGCTGGGCCGCAGGCTGCTCGGCGCCGAGCCGGAGACCCTGGTGATCGACGGGGTCACCCACCTGCGCTGGTCCTTCGGCGCGCCGCGGGTCCTGCTGCTGGGCCACCACGACACCGTCTGGCCCGTCGGCACGCTGCGCGAGCACCCCTGGTCGGTGCGGGACGGGGTGGCGCGGGGGCCCGGCGTGTTCGACATGAAGGCCGGTCTCGTGCAGCTCTTCCACGCGGTCGCCTCGCTGCCGTCCCCCGAGGGCCTGACCGTGCTCGTCGTCGGGGACGAGGAGCTCGGCTCGCCGACCTCCCGCCCGCTGATCGAGTCGATCGCGTCGCGGTGCGCCGCCGCGTTCGTGCTGGAGGCGAGCGCGGACGGCGGCGCGCTGAAGACGGCCCGCAAGGGCATCTCGCGGTACGAGCTGACCGTGCACGGCCGGGCCGCGCACGCCGGCCTCGAACCCGAGCTGGGGGCCAACGCCGGCGTCGAGCTGGCCCACCAGGTGCTCGCCATCGCGGGCATCGCGGCCCGGGTCGAGTCGTCCTCCAGGGCGGGGGCCACGTCGGTGACGCCCACCATGCTGACCGCCGGGACGAGCACCAACACGGTCCCGGCGCGGGGCCGGGTCGCCGTCGACGTACGCGTGCCCGACGGGGCGGCGCAGCGGCGGGTGGACGAGCTGATGCGGGCGCTGACCCCGCGCACTCCGGGCGTCCGGCTGGAACTGCGCGGCGGGCCGAACCGCCCGCCCCTCGATCCCGTCGCCTCCGCCGGGCTCTTCGACGTCGCCGTACGGCTCGCGCGCGAGCTGGGCATGGCGCCGCTGCGCGGGGCGGCCGTCGGCGGCGGATCGGACGGCAACTTCACCGCCGGCGTCGGCTGCCCGACGCTCGACGGCCTGGGCGCGGTGGGCGGCGGCGCGCACGCCGCCGGGGAGCACGTCGTGGTCGCCGAGATGCCGGTCCGCGCCCGCCTGGTCGCGGCACTGGCGGCGTACGTGCTGTCGGGCGGGCCGATCGGCCCCGGCGACGACGCGGACCGCGCGGCGCGGGACACGAGGCGGACCGCCCGGGGGACCGCGTGAACCCGGAGGAGCACGTGAACCGTGAGGACCGCGCGGGCGCCGGGGACCCGGGGGACCCCGTGGTCGCCCGCGATCAGGCGGCCGCGGCCGCCGCGGGGCGCGGCCTGCGGATCGCCGAGCTGCACACGATCGCCGAGTTCGCGCGGGTGGTCCGGCTGTTCGACGGCATCTGGCGCCCGGAGCCGTGGAACCCGCCGGTCACGGCGGAGCTGATGCGGGCGCTGACCCACGCGGGCGGATACGTGGCCGGGGCGTTCGACGGCGCGGAACTCGTCGGCGCCGGGGTCGCCTTCCTCGCGGCGCCCGCGGGGCGGGCGCTGCACTCGCACGTGACCGGGGCCGTGCGGCCCGGCGCCGGATTCGCGCTCAAACTGCACCAGCGGGCCTGGGCCCTGGAGCGCGGCCTGAGCCGGATCACCTGGACCTTCGATCCCCTGGTGCGCCGCAACGCCCACTTCAACCTGGCCAAGCTCGCCGCCCTGCCGGAGGAGTACCTGCCCGACTTCTACGGGCAGATGGGCGACGCGGTCAACGCCGGCGACGAGTCCGACCGCGTCCTCGCCGTGTGGCGGCTGGACGACCCGCGGGTGGCCCGGGCGTGCGACGGCCTGCCGTACCGGCCCGCCGGGGCGGACGGCGCGGTGGCCGCGCTCGCCGAGCGGGACGGGCGGCCGGTGGCCCTGGACACCGGCGCACCGGAGGTGCTCGTCGCCGTGCCCGCGGACGTGGAGTCCCTGCGCCGCGCCGCCCCCGAGACGGCCAAGGCGTGGCGGCACGCCGTACGCGACGTGCTGGGCGGGCTGATGGCGGAGGGCCGTCCGGTGACGGGCTTCGCCGGCGGTTGCTACGTCGTCGGACGGCGCTCCCCCACGGCGGGGTGAGCCGGGCGGACCGGGCAGGGACCGGGGCAGGGACCGGGGCAGGGACCGGGCAGGGAACGGACAGCGACGTCCCCGGCGACTGCGGCGATCACCGGCAGAGGTAACGTGCCAGATGAGCCGGGTGGGGAGACCCGGCGACGGGCCACGAGTCCTTATTGATCATCTGATTACCGGGGGGGAATCAGATGAGCGGGTGGCGGGGATCCCCGGTGCGGATCCGCCTGACGGTGCTGGGGAGCGCGGTGATGGCGCTCCTGTGCGCCGTCGCCGTGCTGCTCGTCCTCGTCGTCCTGCACGGCACCGCCGAGCAGTACAAGACCGACGAGATCACCACCACCGCCGTACGCCTCGCCTACCAGGCCAAGCGCGACCGCCTGCCTCCGGTGCTCCTGGACCAGGACCTGGCCGGGGTGCAGGTGATCGACCACAGCGGCCGGATCGTCTCGGTCAGCGACAGCCTCGTGGGGCGCCCGCGCATAGCCGCGTTCCGGCCGGAGCTGACGAGCCCGGAGACGAGCAAGCAGCTCTGCGACTCCCCCGCGTTCCCGGGCCGGTGCCTGGACGTCGTCGCCTTCCGCTTCCACAACACCGGCGGCCTGTGGACGATCTACGCGGCCGACGACCCCGTGCCGTGGTATGTCAGCGGCCCGCTGCTGGCGGCGCTCCTCGGCGGCTCGCTCCTGCTGGTCGCGGTGACCGCGCTCGGCACCTACCAGACCGTGCGCAGGGCGCTCGGCCCGGTCGAGGCGATCACGAGCAAGCTGGCCAGGATCACCGCCACCGACCTCAGCCAGCGCGTGCCGGTGCCGAAGCACCACGACGAGATACGGCGGCTCGCCGAGACCGCCAACCAGACCCTGGACCGGGCGGAGACGGCCGTCGAGCGGCAGCGCCGCTTCGCCGCCGACGCCTCCCACGACCTGCGCAGCCCGCTGACCGCGATGCGCACGGAGATCGAGGAGGCGCTGCTGCACAGCGAGGACGCCGACTGGCCCGCCACCGGGCGCGCCCTGCTGGGCAGCTGCGACCGCCTGCAGGCGCTCGTGACCGACCTGCTCCAGCTCGCCCGGCTCGACTCCGGCGCCTCTCCCCGGCGTGAGCCCGCCGACCTCGGCGGCCTCACCGCCCGTGAGCTCGACCGCAGACCGCGCAAGGTGGAGCTGGTGCGGCACCTGGCGCCCGGCGTCGTCGTGGTCGGCAACCGGATGGCGCTGGCCCGCCTGCTCAACAACCTCCTCGACAACGGCGAGCGGCACGCGGACTCCACGCTCACGGTGACCGTGCGCCGCGAGGACGGCAAGGGCGTGCTGGAGGTGCTCGACGACGGCGCGGGGATCCCGCCGGACAAGCGGGAGCTGGTCTTCCAGCGCTTCACCCGGCTCGACGCCGCCCAGTCGAAGGACGCCGGAGGCACCGGGCTCGGCCTGTCCATCGCCCGCCAGATCGCCCAGGCGCACGGGGGGACGCTCACGATCGAGGACAGCGACCGGGGCGCCCGTTTCGTGCTGCGGCTCCCGCTCGCGCCCGCCCGTTGAAACGCGCACGCCCGTGGCAACGCGCCCGCCCGCGGAAACGCCGCCCTACTCCTCCTCCGGCACGACGATCACGGTGGGCACCGGAACGCGCAGGGCCTCGGCGACCGCCTCCTCCAGCTCCCCCGGCGTCTTCACGGCGCGGCCCCGCGCGCCGTACGCGGCGGCGAGGGCGGGGAAGTCGGGCGCGTGCAGGTCCACGGCGACCGGCCGCATGCCCCGCTCCCGCATCTCCTCGCGGATCTCCCCGAAGCCGCCGTTGGCGGACACGACGACCGGCAGGCTCAGCTCCAGCTGCACCGCCGTGGCCAGCTCCTGCAGGCTGAACTGGAAGGCGCCGTCGCCGGCCAGCGCCACCACGGGGAGGTCGGGCCGTCCGAGCTTGGCGCCGATGGCGGCCGGCAGCGCGAAGCCCAGCGTGCCGAACCCGGTGGGGAACAGGAACCGCCCGGGCGGGTCCATCGGCATGCCGACGAGCGCCCCGTGGTAGACGACCATCGAGTTGTCGCCCACCACGACCGTCTCCGGCGGCAGGGCCCGGCGCAATGCCGCGAGCTGACCGGACCATCTGCGGGTGAGCTCCTCGAGCTCCGCCGCGTGGCCCGTGCCGGGGTCCCGCTCCCGGCGCGGCCTCGGCACGACGCCCTGCCGGTCGAGCCGCTCGGCCAGCCCGCGCATGGCGAGCTCCGCGTCCGCGACGATCGCCACGTCGGCCACGTGGTCGCCGTGCATCTGCCCGGGGTCGATGTCGATCCGCACGAGGCGGCCGGACAGGGCGAAGGCGTCGTCCCACAGGTCGGCCGGGCCCAGCTCGGTGCCGACGGCCAGCACGACGTCGCACGCGGCGAGCCACCGGCGGACGGCCTTCAGATGCAGCGTGGCGCCGAGCACCAGCGGGTGGCTCTCCGGCACCGCGCCCTTGCCGTTGACCGTGGTCACGACCCTCGCGCCGAGCCGTTCCGCCAGGCGCATCGCCAGACTCCCCACCGGCGGCGCCTCGCCGGCCGGGCTCCGCCGGCCCGGGCACTGCGCGCCGCCGCCGAGCACGAGACCCGGACGGCGCGCCGCCCGCAGCAGCCCGGCGGCCGCGTCGAGGGCGCCCGGATCGGGCTCGCGGCGCGTGATCAGGTACGGCGGGACGATCTTGACCTGTCCCTCCAGATCGAGCAGATCGAAGGGGATCTCGACGTGGACCGGGCGGGGGCGGCCCTCGGCGAAGCGCCCGAAGGCGCGGGCGACGGCGGCGGGGATCTCCCGCACGGTCGTCACGCGGTGGCTCCAGGCGCACAGCGCGTCGATCGCGCGCGACTGATCCCTGCTCTCGTGCAGGTAGCCGCGGCCGTCGCGGGGATGGCCGGTCGGGACGCCCGGGGAGACGAGCAGGATCGGCGAGGAGTCGGAGTACGCCTGGCCGAGGGCCGTGGCCGCGTTGACCACGCCGGGGCCGGTGGTGGTGACGACGACGCCCGGCCTGCCGGTCACCCTGGCGTACCCGTCGGCGGCGTATCCCGCGCCCTGCTCGTGCCGCGGCGTCACGCACCGCACGCCCGCGCGGTCGAGCTCCTCGTAGATCGCGAGGTTGTGGGTGCCCGGAATGCCGAAAATCGTGTCGACGCCGTGCAGCCGCAGCGCCTCGACCAGGGCGCGCGCCCCCGTGGGCGTCGTGATCGTCCCCGCCGGGGGGATCGGGTCATGGCCGTCCACGTATCACTTCCCGGAAGAGCGGAGGGGTTTGTCTTGGGTTTCCCAAACGGTTTCCCCTTTTCGCGCGCCGCCCTACCGTTCCGCGTGCCGGATTTTTCCTCCGGTCATCGGAAACGCGGCCGGGGACGCGTTCCCACCTCGTGTTCGTCCGATCCGTACGTCAGCACATTCCCGATGGACTTCACGGCCTGGCGCACCATCCGGTGCATCGCCTCGGCGGTGTGGGAGGCGATGTGGCCGGTGATCAGAAGGCGGTCGGGAAAATCGCGCCGCAATTCGATGGCCTCCTCACATTCGGCGTCGTAGAAGCCGTCGAAGACCGCCATGCCGACGCGGCCCTTCTCCAGGCCGGCGTACAGCGCGCCGGGGCTGACGATGGCCGGGCGGGCGGTGTTGACGAGGATCGCGCCCTCCGGCATCCGGCCGATCACGGTCGAGTCGACCATCGACCTGGTCTCGCCGGTCTCCGGCACCATGACCACGAGGATGTCGCTGGCCGCGGCCAGGTCGAGCAGGGGCAGGTAGGAAATGCCGAGGTCGCTCTCGACGTCGGGCCTGCGGGTGCGGCTGAAGTAGGACACGCGGACGCCGAAGCCCCGGCGCAGGATCTCCGCGATCCGCCGGCCGTTCGCGCCCATCCCGATGATGCCGACGCTGCGGGCGGCGAGCTCGTGCGGAAGCTCTTCGGAGCCGTGCCAGCCGGGGACCCGGTCGCCCAGGTGCCGGGGAATGCCCAGGTTGGCGTTGACGATCTGCGCGACCGTGAACGTCGCGACCGCGTCGGTCGCCGCCCCCGGCGTGTTCGTGACGGCGATGCCCAGCCGGTCGGCCGCCGCGACGTCGACGAAGTTCTCGTAGCCCACCCCGAGGAAGGCCACGACCCTCAGCGTCTCGCGCGCCTCGCGCAGCGCCGGCGCCGTCGCCCGCTCCTCGCCGCCGTGCAGGTAGGCGACCGCCCCCACCAGCTCACGCGCCAGCTGGTCCTCGGTCAGCGGCGACGCGGGCCGCCGTACCGTGAGTCCCTGCCGGGCGAGCGGCTCCAGCAGCGCCGTGTCGATGCCCGCCCCCGTGACCAGGACCGTCCCGCCTTCGCACTCCGCTCCGGCCACCGGCCGCGGCCGCGCGGGACGACAGTCCGATATATCCCTTGAAGCCACGGTTTGGGACATTTCAATTATCTCTCAGACTTGGGACATATATGTCTGTTTTTCCCTGTGGTATCTCTCCAATCACAACAACCAGGCGGCGTACGAAATACCACGGATGGTCCAGGCGACGGAGCAGGAATCCAATGGTATAAGGGTTGTGGTGGTTCCGTCTCCACCTGAGTCGGAAAAGGAAACCCCTAGGGAGGGTCTGGGGGACCCCGGCCTCGGTCCCGCCCAGCCACACGAGCGTCCATTTCCGCACTCACGGCGGCGCGGAAAGGCCGCGGCAAGGACGGCGCAGCGCAGAGAGGGCCACGAATGAAACTCCAGCCGCGACAGCAGCTACTCGAGCTGTGGGAGGCGGCCGCGCGCGCCTCCTACCGGGACGGCGCCTGGGCCTGGGGAGGCCGGGACGGGTCGAACTCGATCTCCGACGCCGAGCAGCTCCTGTGCTTCATGTATCCGGCCTCCGAACTGCCCGGCTTCCGCCTGGACACGCCCGACGACACGGCCGACGACGTGCTGGCCGCGCTGCACGTCCTCGGCGACTCGGTGGAGATCCCCAAGCTGCTGCTGCGCGTGATCGGCGAGTACCTGCGCAAGTACACCACCAAGGACGGCCGGTCGGTGTTCTCCGGCGACAGCTACTTCCGCACGCTGGACGACGAGGCGAAGATCACCCCCGAGCAGCTCGAGCTCGACGTGGTCGACTCCTTCTCGATGTCCGTCACGCTCGCGCTCGGCACACTGGGCTTCCTGAAGGTCTTCCGGCAGAGCGTGCGGCGCCAGTCCACCCGCAGCGAGATCCGCGAGCTGGAGGACCTGGCCAGCAAACGGCTGTCGGCCGCGATGGCGGGCCTGCTGCGCAGCTTCACGGTCAACGCGTTCGACCCCGGCTCCACGGCCGGCCAGGCGCTGCTGCGCACCGTGAACCAGACCGGCGCGCCCACCCGCCGGGTGCTCGACGACCTGCGCCGTGAGCTGCGGCCGGTCCGGGCCGGCCTGCGCGACCTGACGATCGGCTCGGGCAGCCAGGTCGACCTCGACAACGAGAACCTGCTGTTCGAGTGCGGCTGGACGTGGGGCGTCGTCAAGGACGCCCCCGACATCGTCACCCCGCTCGACATCGGGCCCCAGCCCAAGGGCGTGGCCGCCGACACGCCGTTCCTGTACTTCACCGTCAACGCCCTTGTCGGCATCGCCGACCTGTTCTCCGCCCGCACCCGCGTCCTGAGCCTGCTCAACGACGACCAGATCACCCTCGCCCAGGCCATCCAGCGCCGCTGGGACCTCACCCAGTCCTACTGGCGCACGATCGCGACGTTCGGGCGGGGCACCTGGCCGCTGGAGGACATCCCCTGGCGGACGGTGGACGAGAAGGAGTCGGACTACTACAGCCTCGGCGTCACCGCCATGGTGGTGCAGAGCCTGGTCAACAACCGGGCGGCCGACCTGGACCTCGGCCGGGTCGCCGCCGTGCTGGAGGAGCTGGCCATCCGCGCCAGGATCACCCGCAGGGCGGTGCCGGGCGACCCGCCCGTGCTCATGCACTCCCCCGGCGTCCCGATCAATCTCCACGGCAGTGACTCGCTCGGCCCCCACCTGGTCTGGGTCGTCTCCGACTTCGCCATCACGCTGCTCAAACGCACCATCTGGGCCGCCTCCATCGCGCAGAACACGCGGATGCGCGAGCGGCTGATCGCCCTCGCCGACCAGATCTGGCGGCACATCATGCTGCGCCGCCACGCGGACGGGCCCGCCGCCGGCCTGTGGGACCAGCCCGGCAACGTCTTCGCCGACATCGAGGCGCGCGACGAGGAGCCGTCGTGGTACTTCAGCGAACGCGTCGTCGAGTTCCTCGTCTCCGCCGCGACGTCCAGCGGAGAGCCGCCGCTGCGCAGCCCCCAGCTCGTCGAGCTGGCCTACCAGATGCTCGGGGAGGCCGAGCACCTGCTGGACCAGGAGCTGGTCACCCGGCCACTGGTGGCCGGGCAGACGATCCAGCCGAAGCTCCGCACGATCCAGGCCTCGCTGCAGCGGGCCAGGGCGATCGTCAGCGACCGCCCCGCGACCGCGCAGGCCCTGATCAACAGCGCGCTCCTCGACCTCGAACGGCTCGCCGCCGCCCGCGACAGCGCGTCGGAGGCGATCTGAATTGCTGGTCTTCGCGATCTCGGACAAGGGCGGGACCGGGCGCTCGGTCACCGGCACCAACATCGTGTACCGGCACGCCCTGCAGGGCAACGACGTCTGCTACCTGGACTTCGACTTCGGCTCGCCGACCGCCGGAGCCATCTTCAGCGTGAGCGGGGTGGCCCGCGGCACCCGGCGCAACGGCCTGCACGAGTACCTGCGGGGCGAGTGCCCGCAGCCGCGGCGGGTGGACGTGTGGGCCGAGTCCGACCGCGAGGGGCTGCGCACGCGCCCGCCCGGCGCGGGACGGCTCGTGCTGTTTCCGGGCAGCGAGGGCGGCGGCGAGCTGTCGGCCCTCACCGATGAGCTCGTCGGCCGCTGCGTCCAGCTGTTCGGGCGGCTGGAGGAGGAGTTCGACCTGTGCATGGTCGACGTCAGCGCCGGCCGGTCCTTCACGGCCGAACTGGTCCTGGCGGCGACCGTGCGGATGCCGGCCGTCCCGTTCCGCTGGCTGGTCTTCCACCGCTGGACGCGTCAGCACATCATCGCGGCCGCCGGGCTCGTCACCGGCGCGGACGGGCTGCTCGACGTCGGCACCAGGTTCGGCCACGACGCCGACGACCTGCGCGACCGCATCCGCTTCGTGCGCACGGCCGTGCTCGAGCCGGACGCGGCGGAGCTCGTCGGACTGCGCGACGAGCAGCGGGCGTGGCTGAGCGCGTGCGACAGCGAGCTGCGCGAGCTGGCCGGCCGCCACAGCGTCGGCCGCACGGCCATGCTCGGCAAGATCCCGCTGGACCCGGTCCTCCAGTGGCGCGAGCAGCTCATCACCGACGAGGACGTGCTCGCCAGCAAGATCGCGAACGCGGAGACCGCCGCCGCGTTCGACGAGCTCGCCAAGAAGATCGTCGACGACAACGCGTGGGAGGGCCTGTGACGCCGGTGCACGCGACGTTCGGCGAGGTGGCGGCCGAGCGCAGGGTCGCCTCCGTCCCCCTGTCCCACGTGTCCGTCGAGCTCGGGCACCTCTACATGGAGGACTTCGAGGCGGGCCCGGCCCGGTTGCGCGAGCAGTTCCGCAGGGTCGCGCCGTGGCTCGCCACGGTCCGCTCCTTATGGCGTGAGCGGGTGCCCGGAGGCCGTGCCCGGGTGAGCACCTGCTTTCTCGTGGACGACTACTTCAGCCGCTTCAGCACTCCCGCCGAGCTGGTGCCGATGATCCTCGAGGCGGCGGCCGAGCACGACCTGACCATCGACTACCTGGCCCGCGAGTCCGCCTGTGCCCAGTTCGAGGATGCGCAGTCGAACGGCGTCGAGCTGGCGCGGCTGGTGGAGGACCGGCTCGTCGACGACCCGCCGCCGGATACCGACGGGTCGCGCCCGCCGGTGAAGGAGACGGGCTGGCTGTGCAACGGCTCCCGCTCGCCCCGTACCGCTCCGGTGCAGGCGATGGGGAAGGCCCGGCCATGGGAACCGCCCGTACAGAACGCCAAGCGCGGCCACTCGATCTTCGTGGACGTCGAGCTGTGGGACGAGAAGGGGCCGCGGCGCACCTGGTCGTGCCCCTTTCTCGCGGCCGTCTGGCAGCTCCTGCGGCTGGGGCTGCTGCGCAGCGACGGCCGGGTGCCGCTCCCGCCGGTGGCCCTGGACGGGGGCTGGCCCCGCGACTGGGACGATCTGCCCGCGGTCGTCCGGCTCGACCCCCAGGCGGCGCCGTTCAGCGCGTACACCACGCTGTCCGTCCTCTCCCCCCGGTTCCTGCCCGTCGAGCTGGCCGTACGGACGATCCTGAGCCAGGTCGCGGTGGACGACGAGGTCCTGCGGCAGATCGCCGGCCGGAGCGAGGGCGAGGGAGTCCGGCTCGAAGAGGAGCTCGTCGACCGCATCTCCTACGTCTTCGTCTGAGGGGCCCGATGCTGGTGATGGGGGAAGTCCACACCGGGCTGCTGCAGAACTCCGGGGAGATCTCCGAGTCGACGTGCCGTCAGGTGCTCGGGATCACGGCCGGGGAGACCGTGCGGGTCTCCCGCCGTCCCATCGTCCACGCCCTGTCGCCCGAGCGGCTGACGGGGGTGGACTGCGCGCTGCCGGCCGCCTCCCGTTCCCGGGTCAGGGGCGTGGGCACGGTCGTGTCCCGCTGCACGGTGACCGGGGGCCGGGTCGCCCAGGGCTCGTCGTACGTCAGGGTGGTGCGCTCGGAGGCCGACCGCAGGCTGGCCTGGTCGCACTACCTGGCCCGGCCGGGCGTCGTGGAGGTCCTGGGGAAGGCGAAGGCGGCCGACCTCGCCGAAGGGTTCACCGGCGACCCCGCGCCCGGCTGCCTCGATCTGGGCGCCGTCAGCGGGCGCTTCCTCGACCTCGTGCAGGCCTCCCCGCTGCTGGACCGGCGGGCCCCGTTCAAGATCCCGCGGACGAGCCTGCGGTGGGTGGCCGAGACCGGCGAGCCGTCGATCCGCTTCACCCTGCACACCGAGCAGGAGCGGACCCTGCGCCTGACGCACCCGGGCCCGTTCACCCCCGCCGTGGTCGACCTGTGCGAGGACCTGGCGACGCACGACTGGCTGCTGACGTCGCTGCTGGTCATCGTCGAGCGGGCGCGGATCGGGACGACGCCGGGGGCCCAGGCGGTGGCCCGCCTGGCACCCGCCATCGACCACCTGCTGCACCTGTGGATGCCCGCCGCCCGGGTCGAGGAGTGGCTGACGCCGTTCTGGGACAGCCTGGAGCGACGACCGGGGTTCACCCGGCAGTGGCGGTCCCTGGTCGACCGGGTCCGCGACCAGGTCGCGATGAACACCCTGGCCCTGCTCAGTGCGTCCGCCGAAACCGGACGGAGGTGACCGTGACCGGAGAAGCACCCGAGCCGTCGCGCGCGCTGGTCCCGAGGATCGTGCGCAAGGTCCTCGTGACGGTGCTCGTGGGCGGCGTGAGCTACCTCGTGAGCAACGCACTCATCCACGGGCCGAACGAGGACCTGTGGAGCCTGCTGCTCGCGACGTTCATCAGCGGCGTCGTCTTCGTCGTGCAGTTCCTGACGGACGTGGACGACCAGCTCGAGACCGTGCTGCAGGAGCAGCGCAGGCAGCACACGAAGACCCACGACCTGGTGGCCGACAGCTTCTCCAAGATCAACGAGGCGAGCAAGCTGTTCGGCGTCGTGGAGATGTCCGCGCTGCAGACCAGGGGCGTGGCCGAGCTGGTGCAGAACGCCGCCAAGATCCGCGACGACATGCCCGACCTCGTCAAGAGCCTGGTCCACCACGAGGTCACCCGGATGGCCAAGTTCCTCGGCGAGCTGTCCGACGGCAGGTACGCGTTGTACGAGGGCGAGGACCGCGACTGGCTGCTCGCGCTCGCGCGCAACACGCGGATCAGTCTCGACGCGATCAGCCTGACCAGCGTGGACGCCCGCGACGCCGAGTTCGGGAGCGGCTTCTGGCACACCGACCTCGGGCAGCGCTACGTCCGGCTCCAGCGCGACCTCGTCCAGCGCGGGGTGCGGGTGCGCCGGCTGTTCGTCGTGGATCGTTCCGAGCGGCTCGACTCCGAGGCGTTCCGCCGGGTTTGGAAGTGGCAGACCACGGTCGGAATCGAGGTGCGCACGCTCCTCCTCACCGACGCGCCGCCCCTGCTGCGCGGCTCGCTTTCGGACTTCATCCTGTTCGACGGGGTCGTCTACTACGAGTCCAACCCCGCCCCTCAGGTCGGCGACGGCATCGCCCCGGTGATCCACAGCACGATCCTCGTACGGGACCAGGAGAGGGTGCGGGAACGGGTCGAGCGGTTCGGCGAGCTGTGGGACGCGGCCACACCGGCGGCCTGACCGGGGAATCGGACCGGGCGCCTCAGAGGACGGCGTCGGGCGCCGGCGGCGCCGGAGGGAAGGGCCGGTCGGGACGGCAGACGGCGAGCAGTTCCCGCTCCTTCGCGCCGGCGGTCCCCGTGACCAGGGCCGCCACCAGCTCCGCCGTGACGGGGGCGAGCGTGACGCCGAGGCCGCTGTGGCCGGTGGCCGCCACGACGCGGCCGTGGTCGTCCACGTGGCCGAGGATGGGCATGTGGTCGGCGCTGCCCGGCCGCAGTCCGGCCCACCGCCGGCCGATCGGCCAGGTGGCCGCCGCGGGCATGAGGGCGGCGACGCCCCGCCGGATCTCCTCGATCGCCGCGGCGGTCACCGTCACGTCCCCCACGTTCTCCTCGTAGGTGACGCCCACCGCCACCCTGCCGTCGTACCGCGGGACGAGATAGGGGAAGTACTCCCGGCCGTCCTGCCTGATCTCCGCGAAGACGTGGTGGCGCAGCGGGTAGGTGACCGCCCCGGGCGGGCGGACGTCGTATGCCACGCCCTTGATGGGAAACAGGTGCGCGCGATGGCGGGGCAGGAAGACCCCGCTCAGGTGGCCGGCCGCGACCACGGCCGTCTGCGCGGACACCCGGCGGCCGTCGTGGAGGTCGACCTCGACACCGGCGGGCCCGGTCCGCAGGCCGGTGGCGTAGACCGCGTTCAGCACCCGGATCGGCGTACGGCCCGACAGCACGGCTCCCGACAGTGCGGCCATGAGCACCCGCGGGTCGAGCGCGAGCTCCTCCGGCAGCAGGAAGCCGCCGACGACGCGCTCGCTCAGCAGTGGTTCGAGGTCTCTGGCGTCGGCCGCCGTCAGCCGCACGACGGCGAACGGCGAGTTCTTCCACTGCGGCAGCACGGTGGACTCGAGGCGCTCCATCTCGGCGTCGTCCAGCGCGACCTGGATGTCGCCGCCGTCGAGCACCGGAACCTCGACGCCGGAGGCCGCGTGGATCTCCTTCAGCCATCCCGGATACATGTCGCGGCTGCGTTTGATCACGTCGCTGAGCGGGCCGAGGCAGGAGGGCTCCGTCTGGGTCAGGATGCCGCCCATGGCACCGTCGGAGGCGCCGAGCCCGAGACGCTGCCCGGCGTCCACGAGCACCACGCTCGCGCCCCGCGCGGCCAGCCGATGCGCGATGGCGCAGCCGATCACGCCACCACCGATGATCACGACGTCGCAGGTCTCAGGCACGCGGGCTCCCAGTTCGCCGTCCTCGCTTCGACAGTAGGCGAGGGAGGGCCGTTCAAGAAGGCCACACACCGGTGACCTCGCCGAACTGTACCGCGAGGGAATCTTGCCGGCCGGGAAATCCGGCGAGTCGCGACACGCCAAACCCCTTCCCGAGCTATTGGATGAGCCGTACAATTGCGACGCCGGAAGGGAGAACGCATGTCCGCCGCGCCGAAGACCACCGCGACCAGCGAGAAGGACGAGCACGTCGCCGACCGGAGCGCGTACGAGGCCGTCATCGAACGCCTGTCGAAGGCCTCGGTCGACAAGCACTGGGAGCCGTACGTCGACATCCCCTGGGACGACCCGGAGTTCCACGTGGACCGCGACGACCCGCGGTGGGAGCTGCCGCCGGCCGACAGGCTGGGCGGCCACCCGTGGTACCTCGCCCAGCCGCCGGAGGTCAGGTCGCGCATCGGGCTCTGGCGGGTCGCGACCGCCATGAAGATCGGGCTGCAGTTCGAGAACCTGCTCAAGCGCGGGCTGCTCAACTACGCCTACCGGCTGCCGAACGGCTCCCCCGAGTTCCGGTACGTCTACCACGAGATGATCGAAGAGGGTCATCACGGGATGATGTTCCAGGAGTTCGTGAACCGCACGAAGCTCCCCATCCGCGGCATGCCCGGCCCGCTCAGCCTGCTCGCGCAGGTGGTGCCGTGGATCCCGCTGATCTCCACCGAGCTGTTCTTCGTCTTCGTGCTGGGCGGCGAGGACCCGATCGACCACGTGCAGCGCGCGACGCTGAAGAGCGGGCGGATCCGGCACCCGCTCGAAGAGACGATCATGCGGATCCACGTGGCGGAGGAGGCGCGGCACATCTCCTTCGCCCGGCACTACCTCCGCCGGCGGGTGCCGCGCATGCCCCGCCACCGCCGCTTCGCGCTGAGCCTGCTCACGCCGCTGGTCATCGGCCTGATGGCGCGGATCATGCTGTCCCCGCCCGGTTCCATGATCAGGGCGTTCCGGATCCCCGGCGACGTCGTGCGCGAGGTCTACGTGGACAACCCCGAGACCGCCGCGCAGACCCGCGACTCGGTGGCCAGAACGAGGGAGCTGTGCGCCGATCTGGGCATGATGAACCCGGTCAGCCGCCGTCTGTGGCGGGTCATGGGCATCTGGGACGAGCCGAAGGTTCGGGCGAGGAGCAACGCGTGAGGAAGACCGCCGTCGTCACGGGCGGGGCGTCGGGGATCGGGCGGGCCGTCGCCGCCGAGCTCGTACGGCGCGGCGTCCACGTCACGATCGCCGACGTCCGGGGCACCGAGGACGCCGCCAAGGAGCTCGGCTGCGCGGGCGTCGTGTGCGACGTCTCCGACGCGGAGGCCGTACGGGAACTGGTCACCGGGGTGGCCGCCGAGCACGGGCGGCTCGACTTCCTGTTCAACAACGCGGGCATCGCGGTGGGCGGCCGCGCCGAGGAGTTCACGCTCGACCACTGGAACCGGACGATCGACGTGAACCTGCGCGGGGTGGTCCACGGCGTGCACGCGGCGTACCCGCTCATGATCGAGCAGGGCTTCGGGCACATCGTCAACACCGCGTCGCTGGCCGGGCTCACCCCCGCGCCCATGATGCTGCCGTACACGACGACCAAGCACGCCGTCGTCGGGCTGTCGCTCGCGCTGCGGGCCGAGGCGGCGGCGCACGGCGTGCGGGTCAGCGCGGTCTGCCCCGGATTCACGGACACCCCGCTGCTGGACAACGCCAACCCCGGGCTGCCGCAGACCGAGATCGGCCTGCGCGCCCGCACGGCGGCCGTGCGGGCCCAGGGGCGCCTGTATCCCGTGGAGTCGCTCGCCCGCGACGTCCTGCGCGGCGTGGCCGCCGACCGGGCGCTCATCGTGGCGCCCGCGTCCGCCCGGGCCACCTGGCGGGCCGTACGGCTCTCGCCCGCCCTGGCGGTGCGGGCGGCCGGGACGGCCTTCCGCCGGATCACGCGCTGATCCCCGGCCGGATCACGGACTCAGGGGCAGGTACTCGAACCAGTCGAACGCGGCGACGTTGGAGCTCGGGCGGCCGTTGGAGCTGGCGTACATGCCGACGTAGGCCCCGGTGAAGCCGCCGGCGACCGCCGTGCTGAGGATCCTGCCGTCCACCGGGTCGCCGAGGTCGGTCCACTCCCCCGCCGTCACGGCGTACCTGGCCTGGTAGGCCTGCCCGCGCGCCTCGACGCCGAGGTACAGCCGCCGCTGGCCCGGCACCCGTACGGAGGCGAGCAGGTCGTCGCCGCCCGCCTTCCTGCGGACGAGTTCGAGACCGCGCTGGGTCCGCACGAGCAGCACGTGGTGATCGTCGTTCTGCACCAGCGCGAGCCCGGCGCACTCCCCGGCCGCGGGCGTGAAGTCGAGCGCGGCGTGGACGGCGAAGTCCATGTGCTGCTGCCGCCGGGCGACCAGGCTCGGGTTGACCCGCTGGGCCAGCGTCTCGGGCCGCAGCCGCAGGCGCAGCCGGCTGTCGCCGAGGCTCCAGTAGGGCGCGCGCGGGGTGCGCAGGTGGTTCCAGACCGGGGAGAGCCGGCCGGCGTCGAAGTGGTCGCAGGCGGGGACGGCGGGCCAGCGGTGCTCGGGCAGCGTGGGCCCCGCGGCCACGGGCTCGACCCGGGCGGCGACCGGCCAGCCGTCCTCCCAGGTGACCCGGGTGAGGAAGGTCTCCCTGCCCAGGTTGTCGCCCCGCACGTTGCCGGCGCCCAGGTCGCCGGGGGTGCCGTACGGGCGCGTGGCCAGCAGCACCATCCACCACTCGCCGTCCTGGGTCTCCACCAGGTCGGCGTGGCCCGTGCAGGCGATGGGATGGCCGAGGCCGAGATGCCGGTGGGTGAGGATCGGGTTGCGCGGGTTCGGCTCGTACGGCCCGGTCACGTGGTCGGCCCTGGCCACCACGACCGCGTGGTCGTACGACGTGCCGCCCTCCGAGGTCAGCAGGTAGTACCTGCCACCGATCTTGTACAGGTGCGGGCCCTCCGACCATATGGCGCCCCGCTGGGCGGCCTCCCAGATGATCCGCTCCTCGCCGCGCTGCTCCAGCGTGACCGGGTCGAGCTCCACCAGGTAGATCTCGTTGTCGCCGCGGTAGCGGCCCGGGTCCTTCTCCCTGGTGCCGGTGAGCCAGATCCGGCCGTCGTCGTCGAACAGCAGCGAGGGGTCGATGCCGCGGGTGCCCGGCAGCCATCGCGGCTCGCTCCAGGGGCCCGCGGGGTCGGTCGCGGTGACGATGAAGTTCCCCGGCCCGTCCACCAGCGTGGTGACGACGTAGAAGACGCCGTCGTGGTGGCGGATGGTGGCGGCGTAGACGCCGCCCGACGGCCGGATGCCGTCCAGGTCGAGCTGGGACGGACGGTCGAGCACGTGCCCGAGCTGCCGCCAGTTGACCAGGTCGCGGCTGTGGAAGACCGGCACCCCGGGGAACCACTCGAAGCTGGAGGTCACCAGGTAGTAGTCCTCACCCACCCGGCACACCGATGGATCGGGGTGGAACCCGGGGATGACCGGATTCCGGTACTCCCACCCGTCGACTCCGTCGATCATTCGTCCCCTCTCTCTCAAGCGTGACCGGCCCGGTTCCCCTTCCCGGGGAACCGGGCCGCCCGGCACGGACACGGTGCGCCAGAGCCTCCCAGCGCGGGGCCTCCCTGCGCCAGGCCCCCGCGGCGGATCCGGCTCCGGTGACCGGTGTCCGGCTGGATCCCGGGGCTCAGCGCCGCAGTCGCAGCACGCCCCAGTGGCTGGTGTCCCGGTAGCCCTGGCCGGTGGCGTCGCTCCAGGTCACCGCGCTCGTACGGGCGGTCCCCGCGGCGTCGTTGACCTGGACGTCGAAGCCGAGCAGCGCGCCGTCCTCCAGGGTGAACGTGGGCAGTCTCACGGCCGCCTCGACCACGTATCCGCCGGGGACGACCTTCGCGGCGGCCGTCAGGTTGTCCTTCACGCCCGCGGCGTCGAAGGTGCCGCCGACGCTGGTCCTGCCGGAGAAGCTGATTCGGTACTGGCCGTCGTCGTCGCCGTAGCCCCTGGTCTTGCCGTTGCCGGGGTCGACGAAGAACTCCACCGAGTCCTGCTCCCAGGGGTTGTCCGACTGCTCGCTGAGCGCAGGGTCGGAGACCTGCGCCAGCAGGTAGAGCGTCCCGCCGCTCCACAGGGCCCGGGCCCGCGCCGTCGCCCCGGACGTGCCCTGGATCCACGTGGCGGTGCGGATCTCCGGCGCCTCCGCCCAGGCCCGGTCGACGGCGCCGTCGACCACGGGCTGCCGCCGGGGCGCCGTGGTGAGCTTCACCGCCGGCACGGCCGTCACCGTGCCGGTCCACGAGGTCTGCGACCCGCCGGAGGCGTCCCTGACCACCACGCCGACGTCGGCGCCGAGGGGAAGCCGCGCCTCCACCCGGTAGCCGCCGGGCGTCTTCTTCACGGCCGCGTCCACGCCGTGCGGGTGGCCGCCGTCGCGCCCGACCGCGTACGGCCTGCCGCCCACGGTGAACGTCACGCGGTCGCCCCGGTCGTCGTCCGGGTCGCGCACCTCGGCCAGGACGTACAGCCACTTGGCCGACGAGCGGGCCTGGAACCCCGCCGACACCTGGCCCACCCGGGCGATGGGGACATCGGGCAGCAGGTCCCATTCGAGGTCGCGTCCGCCGTCCACCTTCGGCGTCGCGGCGGGGGCCTCCAGCCTGCGCACCAGCGGCGGCAGCTTCGCCGGGTCGGCGATGCCCCAGTACGCCGGCTTGGCCTGGAGCTCGTCGTCGAAGAGCAGCGGCGCGTTCAGCCGGGTGATCGGAAAGGTCGACAGCCACGTGTCGTCGTCCGCCAGGCCCCAGACGGTGACCGAGCTGATCTCGCTCTCGTGCCTGCGGAAGACGTCGAACAGCTCCTTGTAGCGGTAGCCCTGCTCGGCGAGCACCTCCGCGGGGATGGTGTCCCACGTGGAGACGAAGTCGGGGTAGACGCTCACGTCCAGCTCGGTGATCTGCTGGTCCACGCGGAGCGTCGCGAATTTCTCGACGGTGGCCTCAACCTCGGCGGCGGGCGGCTGCTCGATGTTCAGGTGGAGCTGGTGACCGACGCCGTCGATCGGCACGCCCTCGGCCTTCAGCTTCTTCACCAGGGCGTACAACGCCTCCCGCTTGCGCGGGAACTCGGTGTTGTAGTCGTTGACGAACAGCTTGGCCGCCGGGTCGGTCTCGCGCGCGACGCGGAAGGCCGTGCGGATGAAGTCGAGGCCGGTGATCTGGAACCACTTCGACCGGCGCAGCCCGTCGGGCTGGTTCTCGTCGATCACCTCGTTGACCACGTCCCAGACCGCGATCTTGCCCTTGTACCGGCCGACCAGGGTCTTGACGTGGTTCTCCAGCCGCTTCAGCAGCAGCGCCTTGTCCTGCGCGGAGGAGGTGAGGTCGCGGTCGCCGTCCTTGAACACCCAGTCGGGCGTCTGGCTGTGCCAGGCGAGCGTGTGCCCGCGGAAGGTCAGCCCGTGCTGGACGGCGTAGTTCACCAGGTAGTCGCCCTCGGCGAAGCTGAACTCGCCCTCGCGCGGCTCGGTCGCGTCCCACTTGAGGTCGTTGCCGGGGGTGACGCCGCCGAAGTGCTTGAGCAGCAGGTCGCCGTGCTCGCCGAGCGTCTGGGCGCGGGAGATCGCCGCCCCCATGGTGAACGGCACCTCGTCCTTCAGCGAGGGGATGGCGGTCTGGATCGGCGTGGGCTCGACGTACGTCAGCGTGAAGTCGTCCAGGTAGAAGGGGAAGGTCCCGTCGTCGGACTCCACGTAGACGCTGAGGAAGTCCGCGTCGTAGGCGAGGGTGTAGGTGCCGGTGAGCTGGACCCACTGTCCCGCCGGGACCGCCTTCGGCGCGGCCACCCGCTCGTAGCTGGGTGTGCCGCCGGTCCGGCGCTCGATCGACAGGCCGAGGTTGCCCGAGGTCGTGTCGGGGCCGAGGCGCACCCAGGCCGACAGCGTGTACTTCGACCCCTTGGCCATCTTGCCCAGCACGCTGATCGCCGGGCCGTCCCACGAGGCCGAGCGGCCGGTGACGGCGAGGCTGCGCGTGCCGCCGTGCGCCGCCTCCGTGCTCGCCGTCAGGGACGCCGAGGCGCGCGGCGACCAGCCCTGCGCCGTGCCGGTCTCGAAGTCGGTGGCGAGCCCGGAGCGCGAGGGGTCGGTGTCGGAGGTGACGACGATGTCGTCGATGTAGTACTTCGCGGTGGCGTCGGAGCTCTCGGCGTAGAGCTGCAGGCCGGTGGAGTCGGCGCCGAAGGAGTAGGTGCCCGACAGCTCGGCCCAGCCGCCGTCGGTCACGGTGGCGGCGGCGACCCGCTCGTAGGTGGTCTCGCCCCCGTCCGGGGTGCGCTGCATGGTCAGCGCGATCGTGCCGGACGGCTCCCCGCTCACCATCCGCGCGTACGCGGTCACCTGGTAGGTGACGCCCTTCTCGAAGGGCGGGCTGATGGACGCCCCGTGCCAGGTCGCGGTGCGGCCGGAGGTGAGCAGGGAGCGTGACCCCGAGTGCGCGGCGTCCGAGGTCGCGCCGACCTCGACCCCGTCGCCTCTGGGCCCCCATCCCTGGGTGGTGCCGTCTTCGAAGTCGTACTTCGCGACCTGCACGGCCGCGGCGGCGGCGGGAGCCGCGTTCGCCACGACCGCCGGCAGTCCCATGAGAGCGCACAAGACGGCCACGGCTGCGGGCCGGACTGGCAGCAAACGCGTAACTACCGCGGCCGTCCGGGAAAGGAGGCTGCGCATCGGGGGGTCTCCTCGTGCCGCGCTAGCGCGCGGACAGGTTGTCGGCGAGAAGCCGGATCAGAGGCTCGCGCCGGGTGCAGTGGGACAGGGCGAAGGAGTCGGCGAGCGCGAGCAGCTCGCCGTCGTCCAGCCCGCGGAACAGGTCGGCGTACTCGGGGAGCAGCGCCTGCGCGATCAGGATGTGCCGGATGAGGTCGTCGGTCTGGTAGCGGGCGCCCCACGGGTAAGGGTCCCAGCTGGGGAACTCGGTGTCGATCAGCCGGTGCAGCGGCGCGAGCTCGCCCGCCGTCTCCTCCATCGTCGAGCCCCATCGGTCGGCGCCGAGCCGCTTCTTCTTCGCCATGAACGGCCCGAACCGCTCCATGTACGACCCGCCGGCGCAGACCAGGCCCTGCAGGCCGACGTCCTTGTAGGTCCAGATGGACCAGCCGGCCTCGTACGCGTCGAAGATCTCCAGCTGGTCGCGCAGGACCTGGTAGCGCTGCTCGTCCACCGCGGGGTCACCGGTGTAGACGGGCCCGAACTCCCCGACCCAGATCGGCGTGCCGGTCTCCCGCTGGAAGGTGGTGCGGCGGGCGAAGGTGCGCTCCAGCTCGTCGCGGTCGCACCACTCGCCCCTGGTGAAGCCCGGGTAGGGGCCGCCGTGGGCGAACCCGGCCAGCGCGTAGTCGTGGCAGACGAAAACGGTGTTCTCGTAGACCTCGTGGAAGACCGAGAAGTCGGTCGAGTAGGTGTTGCCGTCGAGGAACAGCACGTGACCGGGGTCCACCGCGCGCAGCGCCTTGACCAGACGGTCGTAGAAGGGCCCGACCACCCTGCCGCTGGGGTCGCCCGGCTCGTTGATCGGGTTGTAGCCCGCCACCCACGGGTTGTCCTTGTAGTGGTCGGCCAGCGCCTCCCACAGGTGGACCGCCCGGTCCTGGAAGTGCCGGTGCTGCCAGAAGGAGGCGACGTGGGTGGGGTTGTCGGAGTGCCAGTGCTGGTTCTGCGCCCCCGGGAGCGCGTGCAGGTCGATGACGCTGTAGACGCCGCGCTCACCCAGCATCCCGATCACGCGGTCGAGATGGCGGAAACCGCGCTCGACGATCTCCATCGGCCGGTCGTCGGTCTCGAAGTGGCGGTAGTTCACCGGGATCCGCACGCAGTTGACGCCCATGTCCCGCAGCAGGTCGGCGTCGGCCTCGGTGAAGAACGAGGTGAGGAAGCGGTCGAAGAACAGCTCGTAGCGTTCCTCGCCGAGCACTTCCAGCACAGCCGCGCGCATGGAGGACTCGTCGGCCGCGTAGCCGGTGATGAAGTTCTCCATGTTGAGCCAGCCGCCCAGGCCGACCCCCCGCAGCCGGACCGTGCCGCCCGTCTCGTCTACCAGCCGGGATCCGGACACACGCAGCAGCGTCATCGACTCTCCTCAATCTCCGAAAATCCTCGAAACCGGCGGCGTGGCCGGAGGGCGACGGCCCCGCTTCTCCTCGGCGACCCGCTGCTGAAAAGTTTCGGCCAATATCCGAATGTTTCGTGGTCCGGAGGATAAGTAAAGCTGACGTTGAGCGTCAAGGGCGCTGTCGGCTTGATCACGGCGGTCAACCGTCTCATCAGGAGGAACCGGTTCAGGTATCCCGAAAGTTTCGGCTACGATCTGCTTCATGCCAGTGAAAAGGCGGGTGACCATCGCCCAGATAGCGGAGGAGGCCGGAGTCTCCGTTCCGACCGTGTCCAAGGTGATCAACGGCCGTCCCGAGGTGGCGCCGGAGACCCGTCAGCGGGTGGAGCGCCTCCTGCAGAAGCACGGCTACCAGCGCAGGACGGGACAGGGCGACGGCCCGGTCGGTTTACTGGACCTGGTGTTCGCCGAGATCGAGAGCCCGTGGGCCATGGAACTGGTGCGCGGAGCCGAGCAGGCGGCGCACGAGGCCGCCGCGAGCGTGGTGATCTCCGTGCTGCACACGCACGCGGGCCCCGGCCGTGACTGGCTCGAACGCATCGCGGCGCGGCGCACGGACGGTGTGATCATCGTCAGCTCCCGGCTCTCGGTGCGGCAGCAGGGCCAGCTCAGCGCCCGCTCGATCCCGTTCGTCGTCGTCGACCCCGAGGGCGAGCCGCCGCCCGGCGTGGCGTCGGTCGGCGCGACCAACTGGCACGGCGGCCTGGCGGCCACGCGCCACCTCCTCGACCTCGGCCACGCCCGGATCGGCATGATCGGCGGTCCGCCCGACATGCTCTGCAGCCGGGCCAGGATCGACGGCTACCGCGCCGCGCTGGAGACCGCCGGGGTGTCCATCGACCCCGAGCTCATCCGGTACGGCGACTTCCTGGTCAACTCGGGCCACGACGCCGGTCACGCGCTGCTCTCGCTGGACAACCCCCCGACCGCCATCTTCGCCGGCAGCGACATGCAGGCGTTCGGCGTGTTCGAGGCGGCCAGGCAGCGGGGCCTGCGGGTGCCCGAGGACCTCAGCGTGGTCGGCTTCGACGACCTGCCGCTGTCCCGGTCCGCGTGGCCGCCGCTGACCACCGTGCGGCAGCCGCTGGAGGAGATGGCCGCGCTGGCCGCGCGCATGGTGCTGGCCATGGGCCGGGGCGAGAACACCGAGGCCCGCCGGGTCGAGCTGTCCACCGATCTGGTGATAAGGGAGAGCACCGCGAGTCCCCGGTGAAAGCCCGGCGGAACGACGAAACCGGGACCGGTCCATGATCGTCCAAAATGGGAGCGCATGGACGAACGGGGGCGGGATGGCTGGCGAACACGCTAAGGTTTCTGCGGATATCGCCGGGTTCGCGGGACGGGGCTGACGGTTGCGGAGTTGGGGTGGAGCGGCCGTCACGGCATTCGCCGCGGCACTCATGCTCCTGGGAGGTTCCGGGTCGGTGGCCCTCGCGGCGCCGGCCCGCGACGAGGCCGGGGTGGTGCGGACCACGACCCACGAGCCGAACGGGGCGCACGCGGCGGCCTCCCCGGGGGCGACGGTTCCCCGCGGGACCGGGGCGGCGGTGCCGTCCGTCGAGGAGCGGCCCTGTCCGGTCGCCGTGCCGTCCGGCACGACCTGCGGCTACCTGCTCGTCCCCGAGCGGCGCGACGTCCCCAACAGCAGGACCATCAAGGTCGGCTACGCGGTGCACCACGCGCCGCAGGCCCAGGGGCAGGCCGCCGACCCGGTCGTCTACATGAGCGGCGGCCCGGGATCGGCCTCGCTCCAGCTCACCGGATTCCTCACGCGGATGCTCCCCGGCCGCGACGTGGTCGTCCTCGAACAGCGCGGCGGCCGTTACTCCGAGCCCAGGCTGAGCTGCCCCGAGATCGCCCGCGGGATCGTCGACACCCTGCGCGCACCCGGGCCGGGGGCGGCCGAGACCGCCCCGCTCGCCCGGCAGGCGCTGGCCTGCCAGTCACGTCTGGAGACGGAGCACGTCGACCTGCGCGGTTACCGCACCGCCGAGATCGCCGCCGACGTCGTGGACCTGCGGGCCGCGCTCGGCTACCCGGGGTGGCACCTGTTCGGTGTCAGCTACTCCACCCGCCCGATGCTGCTGGCGGCGGCGCGCGACCCCGAGGGCACCCGGGGGGTCGTGCTGGACTCCCTGCTTCCCGCGCGCGCCCACTGGTACGACGAGGCGTCCGGCACCCTCGCGGCGACGATGACCAAGCTGGGCATCGCCGCCCGGTTCGACGCCATGGTGAAAGCGCTCGACGCCCACCCCGCGACGTACGAGACCCGGGACCCGCTCACCCGCGAGCGGCTGACCGTACGGCTCAACGGGGACGACGTGGCGACGATCCTCGCCGAGGCGCTGCACGAGACCGACGTGATCCCGATCGTGCCGGCCCTCGTGGACGGCCTGGCCTCCGGGCGGACCGACCTGCTGCAACCCCTGGTCGACGCGGCGGGCGACGGGCTGACCTCGCACGAGTGGGGGCTGTACTACGCCGTCCAGTGCCAGGACGAGGTCCCGGACAACGCCTTCCCCGAGTCGCGGAGCCCCCGCCTGTTCACCGGGGTCGTCGACGCGGCGGTCTGCGACGCCTGGGGGCTGCCCGCCGCGCGGGCCGAGGCCGACGCGCTGACGTCCGGCGCGACCGTCGCCCCCGCCTCCGCGGGCGGCGGGACGGGAGGTACGGCGGAAAGCACGGCGGAAAGCACGGCGGAAGGAACCGCGGCCGGGAGCACGGCGGAAGGCACGGCCGGAGAGACGGCCGCCGGGAGCACGGCGCAGGGCACGGCGGCCGAAAGCACTGCGCAGGGCACGGCGGCCGGAAGCACGGTTCCGCCGATCCTGGTCCTGGGCGGCCGGTACGACCCCACCACCCCGCCGGAGGCCGCGCGTGAGGCGGTGTCGGCCGTACCGGGCGCGCGGTTCGCCGAGTTCGCCGGGACCGGGCACGCCGTGTTCCTGTCGAACGGCTGCGCACGCCGGATGATCGCCGCGTTCCTCGACGACCCGGCCGCGACGGCGCCCGCCTGCGACCCCGGCGCCGCGCCGCACGCGCTCGTGCGGCCGGGCGACCTCGACCTCACCTCCTCGGTCTACCGGCTCTTCCGGTCGCCGATTCCGCTCGCGGTTCCCGCGGCCTTCCTGCTCGTGTCGGCCGTCCAGCTCCTCGCGGCGCTGGTCTCCCTGATCCGCAGGCGCGGCGGCGCGCTGAGCGCCCTCGCGGGCCTGACGGGCGTCGCGCTGGGCGGGCTGTCGGCGCTGAGCCTGTCGGCCGTGGAGGATTGGACGACGCTGGCGATCGGGGTGCCGCACGCCCTGGCGTGGTACGGGCTGCTGGCCCTCGTCTCCACCGGGCTGTCGGTCGTCGAGGCGTTCCGGCTGAACGCCGCCGCCGCCCGGATCGTCCCGGCCCTGACCGGCCTGGCGTTCCTCGCCTGGCTGTACGGCTGGCTGCTCGCCTGATCAAGCGGGCCTCAAGAGAGAGTTAAAAGGAAAGTTTCTTATTAGACAGCATTGACGGAGCAGCTCACACCGGCTTACCTTCCGATCAACCCCCTGGGGGCGGGGTGTGGAACGTCGGCACTTCGCCTGTCGGAGGTGTGGCTGTGCGCCTGTCCCTGTTCTCCCGGACCGCACTCGCGGTCTGCCTCACGCTCGCCGCCGGGGCCGCGGTGCTCGGCGGCGGCACCGCCGGGGCCGCCGCCGGCGACGAGGCGTGCCGGCCCGACGGGCTCTACCGGACGCCCGGGGTGGACGTCCCCTACTGCCTGGCCTACGACGAGAACGGCCGGGAGAAGATGGGCGCCGGCCACCCGCGCCGCATCATCGGCTACTTCACCGGCTGGCGCGACGGATCCAACGGGCAGACCCGCTACCTCGTCCCGGACATCCCGTGGGGCAAGGTCACCCACATCAACTACGCGTTCGCCCACGTGGGGCCGGACAACAGGATCTCCGTCGGCTCCGGCACCCCGAAGAACCCCGCGGTCGGGATGACCTGGCCGGGCGTCGCCGGCGCGGAGATGGACCCGGCCTACTCCTTCAAGGGCCACTTCAACCTCCTCGCCAAGTTCAAGAAGCAGCACCCGGACACCAGGACGCTGGTCAGCGTGGGCGGCTGGGCCGAGACCGGCGGCTACTTCGACGACGCGGGGAACCGGCAGGCGAGCGGCGGCTTCTACACGATGACGTCGACCCAGGCGGGCATCGACGCCTTCGCGGACTCCGTCGTGTCGTTCCTGCGCACGTACGGCTTCAACGGGGTGGACATCGACTACGAGTACCCCACGTCCATGAAGGACGCGGGCAACCCGCTGGACTGGCCGGCCGCCAACGCCAGGCGCGCCACCCTCATGAAGGGCTACGCCGCGCTGATGAAGACGCTGCGGGAGAGGCTGGACGCCGCCTCCGCCGCCGACGGCAGGTACTACATGCTGACGGTCGCCGCGCCGTCCAGCGGCTACCTGCTACGCGGGATGGAGACCTACCAGGTCACGCAGTACCTCGACTACGTGAACATCATGTCCTACGACCTGCACGGCGCGTGGAACAAGTACGTCGGCCCCAACGCCTCGCTGTTCGACGACGGCAGGGACGCCGAGCTCGCCGCCGCCGGCGTGTACGGCACGGCGCAGTACGGCGGCATCGGCTACCTGAACACCGACTGGGCCTACCACTACTTCCGCGGCGCCCTGCCGCCGGGACGCGTCAACATCGGCCTGCCGTACTACACGCGGGGCTTCAAGAACGTGCAGGGCGGCACGAACGGCCTGTGGGGCACCGCCCCCTCGTCCACCTGCCCGGCCGGGGCCGGGCTGACGAGCTGCGGTGACGGCGCGGTCGGCATCGACAACCTGTGGCACGACCTCGACACGGCCGGCAAGGAGTCGCCCGCGGGGTCCAACCCGATGTGGCACGCCAAGAACCTGGAGAAGGGTGTCCTCGGCGACTACCTGGTCTCCTACGGCGTCACCGACACGTCGCTGACCGGCACCTACACGCGTCACTACGACTCCACTCTGGTCGCGCCGTGGCTCTGGAACTCCGCCAAGAAGGTGTTCCTGTCGACGGAGGACGAGCAGTCGGTGGGGGCCAAGGCCGACTACGTGGTCTCCAGGGGCCTCGGCGGCACGATGGTCTGGGAGCTGGCGGGCGACTACGGCTGGAACGCCGCCAAGGGCCAGTACGAGCCGGGGTCCACGCTGACCACGCTGATGTACGACAGGTTCAGGACCGCCGCGCCGTACGGGAACGTGCGGGCGACCACCCCGATCCCGGCGCAGAAGCTGGACATCTCGGTGGAGTTCCGCGACTTCGCCCTGGGCGACAACAACTACCCGATCAACCCGAAGATCCACATCACCAACGACTCGGGCGTGACGCTGCCGGGCGGGACGGAGTTCCAGTTCGACTACGCGACCTCGGCGCCGGGCAACGCGGCCGACCAGTCGGGTTTCGGCTCGGCGATCGTCCGCAGGGACCACACCGCGCCGGACAACGTGGGCGGCCTGAAGGGCGACTACAACCGGGTGTCGCTGAAGCTGCCGGGCTGGCAGTCCCTCGCGCCGGGCGCCTCGGTGGGCGTCGCCTTCGTCTACTACCTGCCCACCTCCACCCCCTCCAACTGGACGGTCTCCTTCGGCGGCACGACGTACGGGATCAGCCAGGACCTGGCCAGGGGCGGCGTGACGGCCTCTCCCTCCGCGTCTCCCCCTGGGTCCCCATCGGCGTCCCCATCGGCGTCCCCATCGGCGTCCCCATCGGCCGGCGCGTGCACGGCTCCCGCGTGGTCGTCCACGACCGTCTACACGGGCGGCCTCGTCTCGTACGCCGGTCACACGTGGAAGGCGCAGTGGTGGACCCTGGGCGAGACGCCGGGCACCGCGCAGGTGTGGCTGGACCAGGGACCCTGCGCGTCAGCGTCGCCTTCGGCCTCGCCGTCCGCGTCGCCCGGCGCTTCCCCGAGCCCGTCGCCGTCCGCGTCGCCCGGCGCCTCGCCGTCCGTCTCGCCATCGCCGTCGCCATCGCCCTCGCCCTCGGCATCGCCCTCGGCGAGCCAGGGGCACCCGGCCTGGACGGCCGGCACGGCGTACGCGGTGGGCGCCTTGGTGACCTACGGCGGCGCGGTCTACCAGTGCCGGCAGCCGCACACCGCGCTGACGGGCTGGGAGCCGCCGAACGTCCCCGCCCTCTGGACCAGGATCTGACCCTCGCCCGTGCCCGTACGTCCCGCGGCGGCCTCCGCCCGGACGCACGGCCCAAGCCTCCGGGCCGGGCCGGACCGGTGACACCGGCACGGCCCGGAGCCGACGCCCGGCGGTCTCCACCCCATCACCGGGGCGGGGCACCGCCGGGCGTCACAACGTCCATCCTCACGCCCCCGCGCCCCGGGCACGACGGGCCACGTGCCGGGCGACCAGCAGCATCGCCCCGACCGAGGCCAGCATGCCGGCGACGATGACCGGCACGACGGCCCCGAACCCGTGGGCGCCGGCGACGAAACCGAACAGCGGCGGGCCGAGGAGCGCGCCCACGCTGCCCATCTGGGCCACCATCCCGGTGCCCACGTCGGCGTGGTCGAGGCGCTCCAGCACCAGGGGAAGGGCGGCGAAGCCAAGGGCTCCCAGCAGGCCGTTCTCCAGGGAGACGACCCCCGCGCCGGCCGCCGCGGCGGCCAGGGGCCCGTCGGCGACGTAGGTCAGCCAGGCGGCCGGCACGACCAGCAACCCCGACGCGGCGAGCGCGGCGAGCGGCACGCCCCGCCGGAGCAGGACTCCCACGGACAGCCCGCCGAGAACGCCGGCGAACGAGATGGCGGAGGTCAGGGCCCCGGCGGCGCCGGCCGAGCTCGCGTGCCTGTCGATCAGCAGCGTGGGCAGCAGCACGACCACCGGCATCGTCACCAGCACCATCAGGCAGAAGGACACGGTGAGCAGCGCGGGCCACGCCAGCGCCCGCGCGCCGGGCATGGGCCCGGCGACCGCGCCGGAGGCGGACGGCCGCGGCAGCCGAACCCGGACCGCCACCGTCGTCAGCAGCGTCAGCCCCGCGATCAGCAGCACCCAGCCGCGCCAGCCGAGGGCCTCCCCGGCGGCGCCGCCGGCGAGCGTGCTCACTCCGATGCCGACGGGGACGAACGTCGCCCAGACGGACAGGGCGAGCGCCCGGTCCCGTTCCTCGGCGAGGTGGAGAATCAGCGCCGGGCAGGCGATGGAGACCACGAGATAGCCCGCGCCCTCGGCGACGCGGGCGGTCAGCAGCCATGAGAAGCTCCCCGCGGCCGCGCTCAGCGCGCTCGCCCCCGCCATCAGCGCCAGGGCGGCGACCAGCGCCCTGCCCGCGCCGGACCGGCGGACCAGGTATCCGGCGGGCAGCCCGGCGACGGCCCCGACCCCGACCACCGCCGAGATCACCCAGCCCAGTTGTGACAGCGACAGCCCGAGCTGCTCTGCCATCGACGGCCCGACCGAGGAGAACTTGCCATAGCTCATCGCCGCCACGACGCCGGCGAGGTAGACGACGAGGATCGTCAGCCACGGCGAGCGCCGCACCGCCGCCGCGTTCCGTTCGGATCCGCCTACCGTCGGCTGGGGGGTCATGGCTCTCCTTCGTGGCGGTCGTCACGGCGGACGAACAGCCCCAAATGGCGAATTCGGCTTGTTGTTCACTCAATCAGGAGAATGCGCAAGCCGCCCGGCACATCACCGGAACCGATCACCACGGCACCGTCCGCAGCCGTCGCCGGTCCGCCGTGGGCCGGGAAGGCTCCGATCAGTGGGACCATGGCTGGGTCTGCGCCCGGTGAAAGGAAGGCAAGGCAGGTGGACCAGGTCGCCCGGATGTGCAACGACGCCCCGGCTCCGCGCGTCGGTCGGCGAACGACCGGACGGACCGCCCCGCCCCCGGCGGCGGTGCGTGCCGTCGCGCCGCGTAACCGTCTGCGGCTGCTCGCCGCGCCGCTGCTGGCCCTGCTCACGGTGCTGCTGGTCGCGACGCCGGCGCGGGCCCACGACGTGCTCGTCGCCAGTGACCCCAAGGACGGCGCGGCTCTCGGCGCGATGCCCGCCGCCGTGACGCTCACGTTCAACCAGGTCGTACGCCGCGACTACGCGAGGATCGCCGTAACCGGCCCGGACGGCGCCCACTACGAGCAGGGCGAGGTCAGGGTGGACGGCCCGCGGGTGTCCATCGGCGTACGGACGGGCACCCCCGCGGGGGCCTACGCGATCGGCTACCGCATCGTGTCGAACGACGGTCACCCGGTCACCGGCACCGTGAAGTTCAGCGTGACCGGTGCGGGCGCGGCCCCCGGGACGGCCGCCCAGCCGACGGATCCGCCGGCGGCCGGCGCGACGACCGGCACGGCGGGCTCCGGTGCGGCGACCGGCGGCGGGAGCTGGGTCTGGGGGCTGCTGGCCGTCACCGCCGCCCTGCTGGCGCTGTGCGCCCGCGTGCTCGTGAAGCACGACCGCCGGCTGCGCGAGGGTACGGTCCCGGCTCCCCCGACCACGGAGACGGCGGCGGACACAGAGACGGGCACGACGGCGGACACGGCGGCGGACACCGCGGCGGACACCGCGGCGGACACGGCGCGGGCGGCCTCTCCGGCGAACAGGACGGGCGGCACGAAGACAAACGGCCCGAAGACGAGCGGCACGGCGACGGGCGGCACGAAGACGAGCGGTTCGGCGACGGGCGGCACGAAGACGAGCGGTTCGGCGACGGGCGGCACGGCATGACCGCGACCTCGGAGCGCCGCGTCCCGGCCCGCCGGTCCGGGCCCGGAGCGGAGCGGGCCCGCGCCCGGGTCCCGGCGGCCGGGCTGACCGCCGGTGGCGTCCTCGCGGTCGTGATCGCGACCTGGCTCACCGTGCCCGGGGCGGTGCCGGGGCTCCCCATGCCGGGCACGATCGTGCAGTACGGCCTGCCCGTCGTCCGCCTCGTGCTCGACCTGGCCGCCACCGCGACCGTGGGTCTCAGCCTGCTCCCCAAGCTCCTCGGCTTCGACGACCCGGACAGGACCGAGCCGGTCGCCGCCAGGGCCCGGCACTGGGCCGTGCTGTTCTCGCTGGTCTGGTGCGCGGCGGCGCTGACGTCGGCCGTCCTCAGCGCGGCCGAGATCACTCCGGGCGGCGTTCCCGACGTCGCGGCGTACGTGGACGGCATCGGCGCGGGACAGGGCATGATCGTGAGCGCGTCCTGCGCGCTGGCCAGCGCCGCCGTGGGGATGCTCGCGGTGCGGTTCGGCGAGAAGGTCCCGGCCGAGTTGCGGGTGCTCGTCGCCGGGTTCGGGCTGCTGCCGCTCCCGGTCACCGGGCACGCCTCCAACTGGTACTGGCACGACCTCAGCATGGTCTCGATGGAGTTGCACGTCATCGGCGCCTGCGCCTGGGTGGGCGGCCTGGTCGCGCTCGCCGTCCTGCTGCCCCGCCATCGCGATCTGCTCGCCCGCACGCTGCCCCGGTTCTCCCGGCTGGCGACGTACGCGCTGATCGTCGTGGGGCTGTCCGGGCTCTTCAACGGCCTGGTGGAGCTTCTGCTCACGCCCGGCGAGAGCTTCCCCGCGTCGCTGGTCACCACGGGCTATGGCCGGCTCGTGGTCGCCAAGGCCGTGTTCACCGCGGTGATCGCGCTGCTGGGTGCCAACATCCGCTGGCGACTGCTGCCCGCGGTCACGCGTCAGGCCCCGGCGGCGTTCGCCGCCTGGGCGGCCCTGGAGTTGACCGTGATGGGCCTCGCGTACGGCGTCGCGGTCGCGCTGACCAAGGCGCCGGTGGCCTGAGCCAGGCTCCTGACCCGCGGCCCTGCCCGGCAGGTCCGGCCCGGCAGGTCCGGCCCGGCCGGTGCTGCCCGGGGCGCCCGGGTCTCCCCCACGCCCCACAGCCCGGGCACCTGCCCGCGACTCACTCTGGAAACACGGACCCCAGGACGCCGAAAAGGGCCACCCCCGAGGGAGCGGCCCCTTGACATCGGGCCCGGCAGGACCCGCGAACGCGGGCGGCAGCCGTCGGACCGTGGGCGCTATCGGCAGCGGACGGGGCGGCAGCCGCGGACACGGCAGCGGTCAAGCGGTGGGACCCGGATAAGGCGACGGCCGTCAGGCCGTGGGCTTGGACGCCGCGGCGGGCGCGGACACCGCCTCCGACACAGCCTCGGGGGCCGCCTCGGGCGCGGCGTCGAGCGACGGGTCCGGCTCGGCCGTGATCTCTTCCTCCCCGGCCCGCTCCTCCCGGGCGATCCTGTCCTCCGCCGCGGCGGCCGTCAGGCCCTGGCGGCCGGCGAACCACTCCAGCGCGTACCACACGACGGCCAGCGCGGCGAGCGCCACCGGCCAGAACTCCGGCGCGTACGGCGGGGCCTCGAGCACCCGGTCCTGCACCAGCAGCCCGCCGTACACGCCCGCGGTGGCGAGCACCGCGCCCGCGAGCGGCCGCAGCAGCCTGACCGGAACCAGGAAGGCCAGGTCGACGCACAGGCCCGCGAGCAGGAAGAAGAACGGGATGGTCGACGGGGGGAACCCGCCGCCGACGAGCAGCGGCCAGATCAGGCACCGGTAGGCCACGTACGACGCGGCGACGGCGGTGGCGGTGAAGCGCCGGCCGACCATGACGCGGGCGAAGACCAGGATCCCGATGCCCACCACGCCCGCGTACCCCGCGTAGACGACGTCCGGCACCGGCAGCGAGAACTTGAGGACCATGGCGCGGTCCACGGCCTGCCCCATCTGGTCGGCCGCGAAGTTGAGCAACGTCGGCTCGGCGTACGGCTGCCCCCGGTCCCAGGAGGCCAGCTCCAGCACGCCGTACTCCTGCTGCAGCTCGGGGAAGTGCGCGTTCTCCAGGAAGAACGCGAACAGGCCGCCCAGCACCAGCGCGCGCCGCCTGCCGGAGACGCCCGCGTAACGGCCCGAGCCGATGTACCAGCCGCGGATCACTCCGGCGAGCATCAGCGCGGTGCCGATGTACAGCAGCGCGTGGGACGGGCTCCAGGCGGTGATGTCGATGCCGTTGACCCGGTGGTTGATCAGGTCGAGCGGGATCGCGATGAGGAAGACTCCGGTGCCCCACACGATCAGGCGGGAGGCCGTGCGGTCCACCCCGTAGCCCGTGTACCAGTGGACGATGGTCAGCGCCACGGCGATCACCGTGCCGACCGTGTTGAGCAGGTGCGGCGGGGCCAGGTCGTCGCGCAGCCATTTGAAGTGCCACGACACGTCCCAGCTCGACCCGAGCACCTTGAGGACGAACGCCGCGAGCCAGCCCAGGTAGAGCACCCGGAAAAGGTCCTCCGGCGTCCGCCTGCCCGCCTCCCCTCTCGTCCAATAGGGAAGGGCCCACTCGATCACGCGAGCGGGGACTTGCTTGAGCGGCGTTCCATTCACGCGCGAAATGATGCCGCTCCCCATGGTGGGGCGCAATCAGGGATTACCCCGATCCATCATCACGATTCGTACCGTCGATCGGACGCGCGGATGTCGAGGCATGGTCATCCACAGGCCCGGCGGGCTCCTCAGCTGTCTCTCAGGAGTGACGAGTAGCATCTCGACATGGCTTTCCCGGGTGGGCGGCGTGCCCTCGTGATCGTGGTCTCGCTGGTCATCCTGATGGCCGCGGGTGTGACGTGGGCTTTGTGGCCCTCCGACCCCGTGGTGAAGGGTCGTGACCTGGTCATCCCCGTCGTGGACGGACCGGCGGACGACCAGCGCGTCGACCTCGACGCCACCTTCTATCCCCCTGCCAGCGGCGGCAGGGCTCCTGCCGTGCTGCTCGCCCACGGGTTCGGCGGCAGCAAGGAGAGCGTGCGTGAGCAGGCGGGGCGGCTCGCGGGGCAGGGCTACGCCGTGCTCACCTGGTCGGCGCGCGGGTTCGGCCGCTCGACCGGGCAGATCGCGCTCAACTCCCCCGACTACGAGGTCAAGGACGTGCGGGGGCTGATCGACTGGCTGGCCGGGCGGCCCGAGGTGCGTCTCGACGGCCCCGGCGACCCGCGCGTCGGGATCGCCGGCGGCTCCTACGGCGGCGCGATCGCGTTGATGACCGCGGCCTACGACAGCCGGATCGACGCGATCGTCCCCCAGATCACCTGGTACGACCTCGCCGACGCGCTCTTCCCCGACGCCTCGGGCAAGGGGCCGGTGAACGGCGTGTTCAAGAAGATGTGGGCCGGCATCTTCTTCACCTCCGCCGCCGACCGGCTGGCCCCGGGCGGCGGCTCCGGCGCGGGCGGTCTGGCCGGCCTCGCCGGGGCGGCCGCGCAGCCGCCCGCCGGATCCGGAGGCCGGCAGGCCGGGCAGGGGGCCGGGCAGGGAGCCGTGGAGGCGCCCGGGGCCGACCAGGTGCGGTGCGGGCGGTTCCTGCCGCAGATCTGCGAGATGTACCAGAAGGTGGCCGAGACCGGCCGGGCCACCCAGGAGGCGGTCGATCTCCTGCGGCGGTCGAGCCCGGTCTCGGTGCCCGGCAAAATCACCGTGCCGACGCTGCTGCTCCAGGGCCAGCGCGACTCGCTGTTCCCGCTGTCGCACGCCGACGCCAACGCCCGCGCCATCGCCGCCACCGGCGCTCCGGTCGAGGTCGCCTGGTTCAACGGCGGCCACGACGGCGGCGACGGCGAGGCCGACTGGCTGTCCGCCCGCACGACCGGCTGGTTCGACCGCTACCTCAAGGGGACGGGCTCCCCGGCGGGCGACGGCGGCTCCGCGGCGTTCACCGTGACCAGGGACGGCGGGCGCGACCCGGGCACGCGCCGGCCCGTGCTCCTGCACGCGACCGGGGACCGCTACCCGGGCCTGACGGGCGCGGAGCGGACGACCGTCGCCCTCGGCGGTCCTCCGCAGCCGGTCGCCAACCCCGCGGGCGGATCGCCCGCGTCGATCTCGGCGGTCCCGGGCCTCGGCGGACTGCTCGGCGGCACCGGCGGCGGGTCGATCGCGCTGGACATGCCCGGCCAGGCGGCGGTCTTCGAGTCCGCGCCGCTGGCCAGGCCCACGCAGGTCACCGGCAGCCCGGCCGTCACGATCCGGGTGTACGGCACGGGCGAGGCCACGCTGTTCGCCAAGCTCTACGACGTCTCCGGAGGATCGCTGCCGGTGCTCCCGTCGAGCCTGGTCGCGCCGCTGCGGGTCACCGCGAGCGAGGCGGGCACGCCGGTCACCGTGACGCTTCCGGCCATCGACCGGCGCTTCGACGCCGGGCACCGGATGCGGCTGGTGGTGTCCACCACCGATCTCGGGTACGCGACGCCCGCCGCCCCCGCGGTCTACCGGGTCGCGCTCGACGCCCCCGCGCTGGAGCTGCCCGGGGACGCGGCGCTGCGGACGCCCGCCACCGGCCCCGCGTGGTGGACGTGGGCCCTGCCGCTCGCCGCGATCGTGGTCGCCGCCGTGCTCCTGCTGACCGGCCGGGCCAGGCGCGGCGCCCACGCGGGTGACGCCCCCGACGCCATGTCGGCCGAGGTGCCCCTGGTGATCAGCGGGCTGGGCAAGCGCTACCGCAACGGCGAGAAGGCGGTCGACGACCTGTCGTTCCGGGTCGAGAAGGGCCAGGTGCTCGGCCTGCTCGGTCCGAACGGCGCGGGCAAGACCACCACGATGCGCATGCTCATGGGCCTCATCCACCCCGACGAGGGCGAAATCCGGATCTTCGGCCACCGCGTGCGCCCGGGCGCTCCGGTGCTGTCGCGGCTGGGTTCGTTCGTCGAGGGGCCCGGCTTCCTGCCGCACCTGTCCGGCCGGGCCAACCTGGAGCTGTACTGGCAGGCCACGGGACGGCCGCCGCAGGACGCCCACATGGAGGAGGCGCTGGAGATCGCCGGGCTCGGCGCGGCCCTGGAGCGCGCGGTGCGCACCTACTCCCAGGGCATGCGCCAGCGCCTGGCCATCGCGCAGGCCATGCTCGGCCTCCCCGACCTGCTCGTGCTGGACGAGCCGACGAACGGCCTCGACCCGCCGCAGATCGCCGAGATGCGCCGGGTGCTCAGGGCGTACGCCGAGCGGGGGCGCACCGTCATCGTCTCGAGCCACCTGCTCGCGGAGGTCGAGCAGACCTGCAGCCACGTCGTCGTCATGCACCGCGGGCGACTGGTGTCGGCCGGGCCGGTCGGCGACCTGCTCGGCACCGCGGCGGCCGTCAACGGCGCCGGGCCACGCCTGGAGGACGTGTTCCTCGACCTGATCGGAGAGAGCCGTTGAGCCCGAATCGACCGGCCCCGGACCTGGCCGGAGACGTCCCCGCCGGCGGGCGCGCCGCGCCGGTCGCCCAGGAAGGACCGGACACGCGCGGGGGCGACTCGGGTGGCCGGGCGCCCGGCTACGTGCCGGGGCGCACGCTGCCGCTCCGGGTGGAGTTCGTGCGGCAGCTGCGGCGGCGCCGGACCATGGGGATGTTCGCCGTGCTCCTCGCCCTGCCGTGGGTCCTGGTGGTGGCGTTCCAGTTCGGGCCGGCCGGGCGGGGCCAGAGCAGCCTGCGGCTGTCGGACCTCGCCACGGCGGGCGGGCTCAACTTCGCGGCGTTCGCCCTGTCGGTGTCGGCCAACTTCCTGCTGGTCGTCGCCGTGGCCCTGTTCTGCGGCGACACGGTGGCGAGCGAGGCGAACTGGTCGTCGCTGCGCTACCTGCTCGCGGCGCCGGTGCCCCGCGACCGGCTGCTGCGCCAGAAACTGGTGGTGGCGCTGGCGTACTCGGCCGCCGCGGTGACCGTGCTCCCGCTGATGGCCCTGCTCGCCGGCACGCTGGCCTTCGGGTGGAACGACATCACAGTGCCGGGGACGGGTGAGGTGATCCCCGCCGCCGACGTGCTGCCCAAGTTCGCCGTCGTGATCGGGTACGCCCTGGTCAGCCAGTTGGTGGTGGCCTCGGTCGCCTTCCTTTTGTCGGTCGGCACCGACTCCCCGCTGGGCGCGGTCGGCGGGGCGGTCGGCCTGGTGATCGTCAGCACGATCCTGCAGGCGGTCGAGGCGCTGGGCTCGCTGCGCGAGTTCCTGCCCACCTTCTGGAACACCGCGTGGCTCGACGCGCTCGCGCCCGAGCCCGACTACAGCGGCATGGTGAAGGGCGTGGCGGTCTCCGTGACCTATTCGGTGATCCTCGTCGCCCTGGCCTTCCGCCGCTTCCGGCGCCGGGACGTCGTGTCCTGACCGCCGTACGGCCAGGGGCGGAGCCCGCCCTTCCGGTTAGCCGGTAGACCGGATGTCCGGTGGCATGGTGGCGGAATGGAGGCTGGCCGCGCAGACGGGACCCGCGTGGCCGGGCGACAGTGAGGTATGCCGGTGCGCGGAGCCGAGGCGCCGCGACCGGCTCCGGCCTGCACACGGTGACCGGGGCGGTTCCGGTCCGGTCCACGATCTGCTCCACGGCACGACGCGGCCTCGGCCGGGCGGAGGTGAAGGCATGTCAGGCATCCCCGGGAACGGGCCGGGCCTCGGGCCCGCCCATCCCCTCTCCCTGGTGACAGCTCCGGCGATGTCGCCGGAGCAGCACGGCCTCCCTCCCGCCGAGGAGCACGCCGGGCCCGGCGACGCGGGAATCTTTGCGCCCGGAGCGCCGGAGGACGCGCCGCACGTCGTCCACCGGCCCGCCCGTCCCCAGGACCGGGGGTCGCCCGAGGAGGCCGGGCGGGAGCCTGCCGTCGACGCCGAGTGGCTCTCCCGGGCCCTGGCCGGCGCGCTGCGGCAGCTGAAGGCCCACCGCGTCCGCCTCGATCACCTGCTGGAGACGCAGCGCCGGTTCGCCTCCGACGCCTCGCACGAACTGCTCACACCGATCGCCGCACTGCGGCTGCAGTTGGAGGAGGCCCGGCTGCATCCCGACAAGACGGTGCTGCAGGAGCTCCTCACCGACTCGCTGGAGGATCTCGACCGCCTCCAGGCGATCGTCGCCGATCTGCTTCTCCTCGCGAGGATCGGGAGCGGTCCGCCGGACGCGCCGGTCGGGACGGACCTCGCCGAGGCGGTCCTGGCCGAGGTCGCCGGCCGCCGCCCCTGGCCCTGCATCACCACACGGCTCGCCGCGAGCCTGCCGGTCGGCGCGGCCGACCACGAGGTCCGCCGCCTGGTCCGCAACCTCCTGGACAACGCGCAGTGCCACGCCGCCGGCCTGGTGCTCGTGGAGGCGCACCGGGACGGCGAGTTCGCCGAGCTGAGCGTCGACGACGACGGCGAGGGCGTCGCGCCCGCCGACCGCGAGCGGGTCTTCGGGTGGTTCACCAGGGCGGACGGCGCCCGCAGCCGCGTCCACGGGGGTACCGGACTCGGCCTCGCGATCGTGCACGACATCGCCGAGTCGTACGGCGGAAGCGTCGGGGTCACCGACTCGGCGGTGGGCGGGGCACGGTTCCTCCTCCGCCTTCCCCTCGCCGAGCAGGCGCTGATCGCCTGACGCGGGCGGCCGGGCCGGAAATCAGGGTCAGGCCGCCTCGGCCCGGGCCGGAACGGGGATCACGGCCGTCAGCCTCGTGCCGCCGCCGACGGGGCTGTCGATCTCCATCCTGCCGCCGAGCGCTTCGACACGGTCCCGCAGGCCGATGAGGCCCGACCCTCGCCCGGAGTCGGCGCCGCCCACACCGTCGTCGCGCACCGATATCCGCAGGCCTCCGTCGTCGGTCTCGGCCTCGACCCGCACCACGCCGGCCCCGGCGTGCTTGGCGACATTGGTCAGCGCTTCGGACACCACGTAGTAGGCCGCGACCTCGACGCGCTCGGGCAGGCGCCGGTCGGTCCGTATCCGCAGCTCCACCGGCACGGCGGAGCGGCGGGCCAGCATCTTCAGGGCGGGTCCCAGACCCCCCTTGGACAGGATGGCGGGGTGGATGCCGCGGGACAGTTCCCGCAGGTCGTCGAGGACGAGGTTGAGGTCGTCGGCCGTGCGGGACAGCCGCCACCGCACGTCCGTGAGTTCCGGCGGCACGGCGGCCCGCGCGCTGCGCAGCTCCAGCGCGAGCGAGACGAGACGCTGCTGGACGCCGTCGTGCAGATCGCGTTCGATGCGGTGCCTGACCTCGTCGGAGGCCACGACGACGCGGGCCCGGGAGGCGGCGAGATCGTCGCGGGCCTGGGCGTTGGAGATCGCCGTCCCGAGCAGCTCGGTGAAGTTCGTCATGCGCCTCTCGACGCCGGAGACGGCGGCGAAGCCCGTACGGAAGAGCGCGACCATGACGCCCCACAGACGGCCCTCGACGGTGATCGGCGCGCCCAGGGCGCAGGAGATTCCCGGGTCCGGGGCCCACGCCGCGAGCCCCGGAGGCCTCCCTTGACCGGCCTCCAGACGGCACGGCCGCCCGGTCCGGAGCACCAGGTCGGAGATGCTGCCCGCGCGCATCGGCCGGGCCGCGTCCCTGTCCGGCCTCGGGTCCGAGCGGCGTCCGCTCCAGGCGCTGACCAGGATCATCGTGCCGTCGGGCGAATACCGCTCGATGAGCGCGTAGTCCGCGTTCAGCACGCGGCCCATCTCCGCGGTCACGGCGTCGAAGACCTCGACCGACGAGAGCCCGTAAGCGACGAGTGTCGCAACGCGCCGCAGGGCGGCCTGCTCCGTGACGACCCGGCACAGCTCGTCGCGGCTCGCCTCCAGCGCCCGCCCGACTCTCTCGCGCTCCGCCGCGGCGAGCAGCAGCGCCTCCAGGGAGGGCACGACGCGACGCCTGAGACGGCGGGTCATGGCCTCGTCGAGCCCGGCCGGCACGACGAGGGTGCCGAGCCGCTCACCGTCCTTCCTGAGCGGCAGGGCCGTGTGGTCCCCGTCGCCGGCCACCTCCCCGGCCTCGATCGACAGCCCGGGCAGTCCCAGTCCCTCGGCGAGGCGTCGCGCCGCGGTGGGCAGCGCCGAGCGCAGATGCGCGGTGCCGAGCAGGGCCCGTGCCACGGCGGCGTCGAGATCCGCTTCCCCGAGGCGTTCCTCCGCCTCGAGCACGAGGGATCGCAGCAACGACGCGGCGGCGCTCACCAGCAGCGCGACGACCAGGAAGATCAGGATGGATGGCCAGGACAGGTCGCCGAACGGCGTCACCCTGTGCAGGGGAGGCACGTGGAAGAAGTCGTAGGCGAGACCGCTCGCCAGCGCCGTGGCCACCCCGAGGACCGGCCCCCAGCCGTACGAGACCGCCAGAACGCCGAGCAGGTAGACTACGCCGAGAGAGTTGCCGGGCGCCACGTGTCCCAGCCACAAGGTCAGCAGGGTCTCCGCCACTACGCACAGGGCGCTGACGAGGATGCCCAGCGGCCACGGCGGGCGCCTCGCGGGTAGCAGCGGCGACAGCCGCGTGCGCATACCTCCAGGCTACGCCACGAACGCCACGGACACCCGCGGCCGGACCACGGCCCCTCGGAGGATGCGCGGGACGCCGGCCGCACGGAGCCGGCGGGCTCCGCGTCACACGGGCGGCCCGCGGCATGCCTCACCGGCCCTCGCCCGTGGCCCGCCCCCCACAGGTGAGAGGCGGGGCGCGCGACCGAAGCGAAAGGGCGGCGTTACTGGTGGACGAGGCCCGGATGCGAGTTGTGATCGCCGACGACGACGTCCTGCTGCGCGAAGGACTGGCGAGCCTGCTGCGGCAGGAGGGGTTCGAGGTCGCCGGTCAGGCGGGCGCCGCGGACGAGCTGCTCGCCCTCGTACGCCGGCACCGTCCGGACCTCGCCGTCGTGGACATACGGATGCCTCCCACGTACGACGCCGAGGGCGTCGAGGCGGCGTCGGCGATCCGCGCCGAGTTCCCGGAGACGGGCGTTCTCCTGCTGTCGGCGCACGTGGAGGTGGAGGAGGCGCTGGAGCTCCTCGCCACCGGTCACGGGATCGGCTACCTGCTCAAGCGCAGGGTGACCAGCGTGGCCGACCTCGTCGAGGCGCTCGAGCGGATCGCGCACGGCGGGTCGGTGGTCGATCCCAGCCTGGTCACCGAGCTGTTCTCGGCGCGTCACCGGCAGGACCCGCTGGAGCTGCTCACCGAACGCGAGCGGGAAGTGCTCGCGCTGATGGCCGAGGGCCGGTCGAACGCCGGGATCGCGCACAAGCTCTGGATCACCGAGGGCACGGTCGAAAAGCACGTGCGCAGCATCATGTCCAGGCTTCGGCTGCCCGAGTCGGAGGACGACCACCGTCGCGTGCTCGCGGTCCTGGCCTATCTCGACGCCCGCTGAGCCGGCGCACGCACCCCTTCACGCGAAGCCGGCGCAGGGCGCTCAGCGCGCGCCTCCGGCCACGATCTCGGCGATCGCCCTGCCCGAGAGCGCCGGCTTCGGCAGGAAGGCCGCCGCCGGGCTCGCCGCGATCATCTCGGCGAAGTCGCTCTCCTCGTAGGCCGAGATCAGGATCACGTGCGGCGGATCGGTCACGCGCACCACCAGCCGGGCCAGGTCGAATCCGCTCTCCACGCCGAGATCGATGTCGACGAGCACCACGTCGGGCCGCGACTCCTCCAGGCGGCGCAACGCCTCCGCGCTCCCCGAGGCCGTGCCGACGACCGCGAGCCCGTCCGCCTCCAGCAACAGCCGCGCCGCTTCCTTGAAGTGATCGCTGTCGTCGACGATGAGGCATCTCAGGGGCACGGACCCAGCATCGCAACCGCGGGCCGGTCCGTCATTGCAGCTAGCGGGCATGTGCGGGGCGTGTAACCCGCCGGATGGGATGGCGGCTGCCCGCGCAGACGCGGGCCCTCGCGCCCGGGATCCTGGAAGAGCAGGTGGGCGTGGAGCCCGCCCGGGGAGGGAGAGGAGACGAGATGCCCGGCAGTCTCCGCCAGGATCGACCGGCAGGAGGGCGCGTCGGCGCCCTGGACCTCGCTCCGGCCTGGGAGACCGTCTCCGGCACCGCCACGAGCCCTCGGGCCCCGACTGACACGGGCCTGACGGACACGGGTCCGCGGCAGGCTGCCGGCACCTCCTCCACCCTGATGACCGACGACGGCCAGGAACTGCACGTCCTCGTGGACGGCTCCGCCGGCACAGGCCTCACTCTGGTGTTCTGCCACGGCCTGTCCCTCAGCCTCGACTGCTGGGAGAACCAGCGGAGGGCCTTCGCGGGCCGGGCCGGGGTCGTCCTGTACGACCAGCGCGGGCACGGCCGCTCGGGCCGCTGCCTCCCCGGGACCGCCACCATGCGCAGGCTCGGCGAGGACCTGCGGCTGGTCCTGGAGGAGGTCGTCCCCCCGGGCCGGGTGATCCTGGTCGGGCACTCGATGGGCGGCATGGCGATCATGGCGCTGGCCCGGCGGCATCCGGAGCTGTTCGGCCGCCGGATCGCCGGGGTGGCGCTGCTGTCGACCGCGGCGGGCGGCCTCGCCGGGCTCACGTTCGGGCTGCCGGCGTACGGCGCGAGCCTCCTGCGGCCCTTCGTTCCCACGGCGCTCCGGCTGCTGTGCGCGGGCGGTTCCGGCGGTCTGTGGGGAGGCCTGTGGAGAAGTCTGTGCGGCGTCTGCGGTCTCCACCGGGGCGCGACCGCCGGCCGCGGGCATCACACCTTCGACGCTCTCCTGCGCGCGCTGGTGCTGCACTACTCCTTCGCGTCGGCGGTTCCCACCGAGGTGCGCGGCGCCGCGGCCCGGATCATCCGCTCCGCCTCGGTCGGGGTGGTGCGGGACTTCTACCCCGCCCTGATGGCCCACGACGAGTTCGCGGCGCTCGCCGTCCTGCGCGCGGTGCCCACGCTGATCATGGTCGGCGAGGGCGATCTGGTCACCCCCGCCCCGCACAGCGCGGCGATCGCGGCGGCGCTGCCGTCGGCCGAGTTCGCCGTCCTCCCCGGCACCGGACACGCCGTGATGCTCGAACGCCCGCTCAGCGTGAACACCGCACTCGGCCGCCTGATGCGCCGGGTGCCGCGCGAGGGCGCCCGGCCGGAACGGTCCGCCCGGGAACCGGCCGCGCGCGACGTGGCCGTCGCCTGCTGACGGTTTCCGTGCCACAAGGATCGAGGTGACCCGCATGTGCCCGCACGACCCGCCGTGCCCGTCGGCGTACGCTCGCGATCACGACGCGGCCCGTCTGGTGGCCTTCCACCCCGAGCAGGGGTGGGGACTGCTCTGCAACGGCGTCGTGGTGTTCGAGGACACCGGCGAACTGCTGCCGGACGGCCGGAGTCTCCCCGCGCACCGGGGCTGCTTCGCGCAGGCCGCGTGAACCAAGTGGCCGCGTGAACCGAGTGAAGCCGGGGCGCGACTAATCCCAGTGCGGGGGGCGTTCCTCGAGCAGGCGGGAGACGTTGGAGTCGGAGCGCCATTCGCCCCACCCCAGGTCGGTGTCGTCGCTCGTCTGGTCAGGCAGCACCGGCAGCCCCTCGTCGAAGAGGTCCACCGGACGCATGTCATCCGGATGCTGCGCACTCACGCGCCCAATGTTACTGGCATCGCCGCGCGTGGTGGAGCCGATGCGGCCACCGGAGGCGGCACGCCGGGGCTCCTTCCCCGGAGGGGGGATTCGCCGTCTCGCCGCCGGGCAAAGGTCACGCCCGTACCACCAGACAGCCAACCGCCCCCAAAGGTACGATGCGGGAGCAGGGAGCACGCCGGACGAACCCCCCGTGAGGCGGCATGGCAACGCCAGCAGGATGGCGGCAAGAGGGCAACCTGCCCGTGGAGCTGACCAGCTTCGTCGGGCGGACGCGACTGCTCGCGTCGCTCAGGCAGAAACTGCAGGATCACCGGCTGGTCACCGTCACGGGCATCGGCGGGGTCGGCAAGTCCCGCACGGCGCTGCGTCTCGCGCACCAGGTACGGCGGCAGTTCCGGGACGGCGTCTGGTACGTCGACCTGGCCCGGCTGCAGGACCCGGCGATGGTCTACCACACGATCACCGCCGCGCTCGGCATCGCCGACCAGTCGCCGCGTGCGGGCTCCGACACCCTCACCGAGTGGCTCGCCGACCGGGAGCTCCTGCTCATCCTGGACACCTGCGAGCACCTGGTCGACGCGTGCGCCCAGCTCACGCAGGACCTGCTCAAGACGGCGCCGCACCTGCGCATCCTCGCGACGAGCCGGCGGTCGCTGAACGCGCCGGGCGAGTACACGGCCGCCGTGCCACCGCTGTCGGTGCCCGGCGACAACCCCTCGGAGAGCCCGTTCACCAACGAGGCCGTCGAGCTGTTCGGCACGCGGGCCTCCGCCGTCGTGCCCGACTTCGTGGTGGACGAGGACAACATCACGGCCGTCGCCGAGCTGTGCCGCCGCCTCGACGGGATCCCCCTGGCCATCGAGCTGGCCGCCGTACGCCTGCGCACACTGTCGGTCGAGCAGATCCTCGCCCTGCTCGCCGACCGGTTCAGCCTGCTCGCCGGGGCCAGCCGTACGGCGCTGCCGCGGCACCAGACGCTCCGCGCGGCGATCGGCTGGAGCCACGAGCTGTGCGAGCCGGCCGAGCGGCTGCTGTGGGCGCGGCTGTCGGTGTTCGCCGGCGACTTCGAGCTGGACGGGGCCCGGCATGTCTGCGCCGGCGACGCCCTGCCCGCCGAGCGGATCCTCGACGTGATCGGCGGCCTGGTCGACAAGTCGGTCCTGCTGAGCTTCCCCACTCCGGCGGGCCAGCGCTACCGGCTGATCGACACGCTGCGGCAGTACGGCGGCGAGTGGCTGGACAAGCTCGGCGAGACGCAGGACCTGCGGCGCCGCCACCGCGACTACTACCTCCAGCTCGCCGAGCGCAGCGAGCACTCGTGGTCGGGCCCGCGCCAGGTCCACTGGTACACGCGGATGCGCCAGGAGCACGACAACATCCGTGTCGCGCTCGACTACTGCCTGTCGACCCCCGGCGAGGAGCGCGTCGGCCTGGAACTGCTGTCGGCCCTGTGGTTCCTGTGGGTCGCCTGCGGATTCGCCCGCGAGGGCGTGGTCTACCTGGACCGCGCGCTCAAGGCCAGCCCCTCGCCGAGCAAGGAGCGCTGCAAGGTCCTGTGGGTGCTGGCCTACATCCGCAGCGCCCAGGGCGACATGGCGGGCGCGCTCGCCGCGGCCGAGCAGTGCAGCACCGACGCGGTACGCGTGGGCGACTCGGGCGCGGTGCTGCTCGCGACGAAGATGCAGGGCACCGCGGCCATGCTGCAGGGCGACGCGAAGAAGGCCACCGCGCTGCTCGGCGTCGCGATCGAGTTCCACCGCGGCGGCCGTGAGCTGAATCCGGGCCTGCTGCCGGCGATCGTCGAGCTGTCCATGGTGTTGTTCGCGCAGGGCGAGTTCGAGGAGGCGGAGACGCTGCTGGCCGACTGCCTGCAGGTCTGCCAGGAGCGCGGCGAGCTGTGGCTGCGGTCCTACGCCTGGTACGTCTCCTCCCTCGTCCACCGTGCGACCGGCAGACGCGACGAGGCCCTGGTGGCGTGCAAGGAGGCGCTGCGCATCAAGCGGCACTTCCACGACGTGCTCGGGATCGTCCTGTGCGTGGACAACCTCGCCACGCTGAACCTCGAGGCCGGTGAGCCGGAACGGACGGCGACCCTCCTCGGGGCGGCCCAGGCCAACTGGCGGACCTTCGGGCTGCCGCAGTTCGGGTCGCCGTTCTTCACGACCGAGCACGAGCAGTGCGTCAAGGAGTGCAAGAAGCTGATCGGCGACGCCGCCTACGAGGAGGCGTACACCGTCGGGGCCCGGTTCAGCCTGGGCGACCTCGTCGAGTACGCGCTGGACGACCTCGACGACTTCCACCTGGACTGACCTGGCCCCGGATCAACCGGCGGGGATCCCGGCGGAGATCCCGGCAGTAGAGATCACTGCCACGCGCCGACGTACCGTGAGCTGGTCAGCGAGTAGTCCACGCTGCCGCTGATCCAGTACTTCAGGCCGTGCACGTACGCGTCGACCGCGGGCGAGCCGAGCGCCTCGGTCGCCGGGGTGAGCGCCGCCATCGCGGCCACGGCCTCGTCGCGCATCGCGCCGATCCGGTCCATCGCCTCCTGGACGGTGCAGCCGGTGTGCCCGACGAGCACGCTGACGAGGTTGTTGCGGATGTTCGCCTCACTCCGCTCCTTGGCGTACGAGATGAGGTCGTTGTCCCAGACGACCACGTCGTTGGCGTGCTCGGTGATCTCGTGGACGACCGGGTGGCGCCACTCGTCCGGCGTGAGGCGGACCTCGGCGGCCACGTCGATCAGGGCGAAGACGGTCAGCATCGCACCGGTCCTGCGGCGCATGAAGATGTAGTCGTCGATCGTGGGGACGACGTCGTCCTCCCGGTTGGCGGCCTCCCACACCTGCGCGAACAGGTAGTCCTTGGTCATCGCGCACCAGCGGTCGAGCTGGTCTGCGGTGCCGTGGGCGGCGATCCTGGTCCTGATGTCGAGCAGCGCCCGGGCGAAGACGTTGTCGACCGGTTCCGCGTGCTCCTCGACGACGCTGTAGAGCTGGGGCAGGGCCCGGGCGATCTCGGCCGCCCGCCGGTCCGACTCGCAGTAGGCGTCGTCGAACGCGAACAGCCACACGCACCAGTCGGTGACGAGCTGGCACAGCTCCCGGGAGGCGTACGGGTAGGTCCGGGCGCCGAGCCATCCGTAGTGGGCAAGCCGGAAACGCTCGAGCTGGTCGTCATCGGCGATCATGCCGGAGGCGGCCAGCCAGGCCAGCGTGTCCCGGTTCACCTCGTCGACGTGCGGGTTCACCGCACTCGGGAAGGGGCAGGTGAGGGAGGGAAGGCGGAGGGGGCGCCCGTTGAGGGAATCCGCTTTCGCAGTAGCCATCCGACAAGCATGGTCCTACCGGTTGGAGGACGCCAGACCTCCCCCAATTACGGACACACCAGTCAGCCGGGTCGACTCGGCCGGTTCAGCCCTCCAGGAGCGTGACGATCTCCGCGTCCCCGAACATGCGCGCGGCGTCGACGGCCGACGGCGTCCCGGCGTAGCGGTCGGCTCCCAGCTCCAGCAACGCCCGCACCACCTCGGGCTCCTTCTTGAACACCGCTCCCGCGAGCGGCGTCTGCCCGCGGTCGTTGGCGAGATCCGGGTCCGCGCCCCGCTCGCCCAGGGCGCGCACCGTGGCGGCGTGCCCGTGGTAGGCCGCGAGCATGAGCAGGGTGTCGCCCTTCTGGTTGCGCAGGTTCACCGGCACGCCCGCGTCGACGTAGGCGCACAGCGCCTCGGTCCGCCCCGACCTCGCGAGGTCGAAAAGCCTGGTGGCGAACTCCTCCAGCTCCGGGTCCGGCTCCGTGTTCCCCATAGTCCAACGGTAAGGTCGCCGCTACCGCCCCCGTCGAGCACGGTGTGCACCACGGAATCGACCGGGGGTCCCGTAGGTTCAGTAGGTAAAGACTTCGTGAGAAAGGCTGGGACACGTGTCCGACCCCACGGATCTCTATCGACTCGACGGGGATCTGCCCGAGCTGACCGATCCGGTGCTGCTCTACCACTTCGAGGGGTTCGTCGACGCCGGCGCCGCCGGGCGGCTGGCCCTGGGGCACCTCCTCGCCGAACTGGAGCACCGGGTCATCGCGACCTTCGACGTGGACCGGCTGATCGACTACCGGTCACGCCGCCCGCCGATGACCTTCGACACCGATCACTGGAGTGACTACGACACTCCCGAGCTGGCCGTCTACCTGACCAAGGACGTCACCGGCACGCCGTTCCTCATCATGAGCGGCCCGGAGCCCGACCGGGAGTGGGAGCTGTTCACCGAGGCCGTCGGCATGCTGGTGACCCGGCTCAACGCCGGCAGGCTGGTGACCGTGCACGGGATTCCGATGGGCGTCCCGCACACCAGGCCGCTCGGCCTGACGGCGCACGCCACGCGTCCCGACCTCGTCCACGGGCAGACCAGCCCCTTCGGCAAGGTCCGCGTGCCGGGGAGCCTCGCCGCGCTCATCGAGTTCCGGCTCGGGGCCAAGGGCCACGACGCGCTCGGCTACGCGATCCACGTGCCCCACTACCTCGCCCAGGCGGAGTATCCGCAGGCCTCGGTGACGGCGCTGGAGGCCGTCACCCGGGGCACCGGGCTGGTGTTCCCCATGGACACTCTCAGGGACGCGGCCGACAAGACCAACACCGAGATCGAGGAGCAGATCGCGGCGTCGGAGGAGCTGGCCGGCGCGATCCGCGGCCTGGAGCAGCAGTACGACGCGTTCCAGTCGGGCGCCGAGCGGGAGAGCCTGCTGGCCGAGGAGGCGCAGATGCCCACAGGTGACGAGCTCGCCGCCCAGTTCGAGGCGTTCCTCGCCGAGCGGGACGACCGCGACGGCTGAGCGCCGGGGAACCGCGACGGCGGCACCCTTCCCGGTCGACGCCCGAGTGCCGATCGACGCCCGCATTCCGTACGAAAAGGACCACCCTCCCTCCATGTCGCTCTCCGACGCCCCCGGCATCCGGGTCGGATTGGCCGGTTTCGGTCCGGCCGGATCCTTCTTCCACGCGCCGTTGATCGCCGCCACGCCGGGACTGCGCCTGACCGCCGTCGTGACCCGCGACCCGGCCAGAGCCGAGCGCGTCCGCGCCTGCCATCCCGGCGTGGACGTCGTCCCGGCCGCGGAGGCGCTGTGGGACCGCTGCGATCTCGTGGTGATCGCGACGCCGAACCGCACCCACGTGCCCCTGGCGGCCGAGGCGCTCAAGGCCGGTCTTCCCGTGGTCGTCGACAAGCCGCTGGCCGGCACCGCCGCCGAGGCCCGCGACCTCGTACGGCTCGCGCGCGACCGCGGGCTGATGCTGACGGTCTTCCAGAACAGGCGCTGGGACGGCGACTTCCTGACGCTGCGCCGGCTGCTGCCCGAGCTGGGCGAGGTCCACCGGTTCGAGTCGCGCTTCGAGCGGTGGCGGCCGGTGCCCAAGGGCGGCTGGCGCGAGTCGGGCGGCCCCGAGGAGATCGGCGGCACTCTCTACGACCTCGGCAGCCACCTGGTGGACCAGGCGCTGCGGCTGTTCGGGCCGGTCTCCCACGTGTACGCGGAGACCGACGTCAGGCGGGCCGGGGTGCGCAACGACGACGACGCGTTCGTCGCGCTGACCCACCGGAACGGAACCCGGTCCCACCTGTGGATGAGCGCGGTCGCCGCGAACCTCGGCCCGAGGTTCCGGGTGCTCGGCTCCCGCGCGTCGTACGTCAAGTGGGGGCTGGACCCGCAGGAGGACCGTCTGCGCGCGGGTGAGCGCCCGGGCGCCACCGGATGGGGTGTGGAGGAAACCGAGCGCTGGGGCACGCTCGGGGCCGGCGGCGACGTCCGCCCGGTCCCCACGGAGCCGGGGGCGTACCAGCGGTTCTACGAGGGCGTCGTGGCCTGCCTGCGGGACGGCGCGGCGCCCCCGGTCGAGCCGGACGACGCCGCCGGGACCATCGCCGTCCTCGAGGCCGCCGTCCTGTCGGCCACTCGCGGCCGGGTGGTGGCCCTCCCCGAGCACGAGGGGTAGCCACCGAGGTGTCCGGGGCCGCCGGCCGCTGTCACCGCGGAGCCCCCGTCCCGGCGGTGGCGAGCCTGCGGGCGACGTCGATCACGGTCGCGCGGCGGCGGGCCAGGGCGGCCTCGTCGGTCTGCTCGTCAAGTACGAGGCGGCACATCCCGGGCACCGCGAAATTCCAGGCGATCAGTCCCATGATGGTGAACAGCAGGTCCTGAGCGGCGCGGACCCGTGCGTCCTCGGGCAGGTGTCCGGCCACGCCTCCGTCCACGAGCTGCCGGACCTTGTCGCGGAAACCGTCGCGCCACTCCCCCTCGCCGTCGCCGGGCGCGTCACCCGCCTCCAGCGCCTGCCACAGCAGCAGCCTGATCAGCTCCGGGTGCTCCCGGTACCAGTCGAAGATCTGCCCGACCGACTCGGCCACCGCGTCGGCGTCGATGAGGACGGAGACGCGGACCTCCTCCAGCTTCGCCCGCAGGACGGCGGCGAACAGTTTCTCCTTGCTGCCGTAGTACAGGTAGATGGCCTGCTTGTTGGCCCTGGCGGCCGTCGCGATGCGGTCGACCCTGGCCCCCGCCAGTCCGTGCTCGGCGAACTCGGCGGCGGCGGCGTCGAAGATCCGTCTCCTGGTGTCCTCCGCGTCATAGGCCATGCACGAATTAAACCATCCGGTTGACTCCCCTCCTCGCGGGTGACAAGCTCGGGGCAGCAGTAAAACAACCAGATGGTTTATTTACCCGGGAGATCCACATGAGCACAAGCGCACCCATCCCCGTTCGTCCGCCGCTGCCGAGCGCCCTGTCCGGCACGACCGCCGTCCTCGTCGGCGGAAGCTCGGGCATCGGGCTGGCGGCCGGCGTCCTGCTGCGTTCGGTCGGCGCCCGCGTCGTGCTGGTCGGCCGCGACCCCGACCGGCTGAAGGCCGCCGTCTCCCGGGTGCGCGGCGCGGGCCCGGCCGAGGATCCCGACGATGCCGTGCTGGGCGTCGCCGGCGACGGCGGAGACGAGCGGACTCTCGCCGAGGCCTTCGACCGGGCGGGTCGCATCGACCACGTGTACGTCACCGCCGGCGGCATCGGCGGCGCCGGCCCCCTGACCGGGCTGTCGGCCGACGACATCCGCACGACCCTCGGCTCCGGCCCCCTCCGGACGGCCTTCGCCGTCGCCCGCGCCGCGGCGACCCGGCTTCCCGCGGGAGGCTCGCTCACGCTCAGCTCGGGGATCCTCGTCGTCCGCCCTTATCCCGGGATGACCGTCCCGCTGTCGCTCGCCGGCGCCGTGGAGACCCTCACCAAGGCCCTCGCCGTCGAGCTCGCCCCCGCACGCCTACGCGTGAACACCATCCGCTACGGCCGGATCGACACCCCGCTCCTGCGCTCGCTGCCGGGGCTGGACTCCGACGACGGGGTGGCCGCCGCTGGGGCGGCCGCTCCCCTCGGCCGATTCGGCGCCGCCGAGGAGGCCGCCGCCGCGGCCCTGTTCCTCATGGCCGACAACTACGTCACCGGCCAGGTCATCACGGTCGACGGCGGGGAGACCCTCGCCTGACCCGGGCCCGTCCACGCCCGTCCACGCCCGTCCACGTGATCGCCGATGTCATCGCCGATGTCAGTCGCGGAGGCGGCCGCGCAGGGCCTCGGTGTCGGCGTCGGTCCAGCCGTGGGTGTGCAGCCAGCCGAGGGCGCCGCCGAACCGGGCGTCCAGCGTCGTCAGGAACTGGTCCATGTACTCGGGCCGCGGCAGGTGGCTGTCGGCCGGCTTCGCGTCGAGGTCCGCGCGGTAGGTGCGGCTGGCGCGCAGCCGGGCGAGGATGCCTTCCAGGCGTTCGCCGGTGGCGACGTAGTCCTCGATGATCGCCTCACGCGTGACGCCCGCCACGGCGAGCGCCAGGGCGCAGACCACTCCGGTACGGTCCTTGCCCGCCGCGCAGTGCACCACGGCCATGCCGTCGTCACGGGCGAGCACCCGCAGGGCGGACACGACGGAGTCGGGCCGGTCGCGCAGGTATCCGTAGTAGTAGCCGGTCACGCGGAGCTCGGCCAGGTCCTTCTCGTCGCGCTCCCCCTGCCAGGGCAGCGCCCTGTCGTCGACGGTGTCGGCCTCGACGTCGGTGAGGCGCCCACCCTCCGCGAACAGGCTGTGGTGGTGGATGCCGACCTCCGGCAGGAGGGTCAGCGGGCCGGGCCCCTCCAGGCGTACCTCGGTCTCCGACCGCAGGTCGACCACGTGCCGCAGCTTGAGGTCGCCCACGAGCAGCGCGACGTCATCCTCGGTCAGGCCCTGCAGGTTGTCGGACCGCAGGATCCGGCCGGACACCGTGGTCCCGCCGTCCTCGGTCGGCAGACCCCCGAGGTCGCGTACGTTCGCCGCGCCTCGCAGAACGATCCAACGCTCGTATGCATTCACCGTGCCGAGCCTATCCGTCCCTCTATGACGGAAAGATGAGTGCAGAGTGAAGCTATGCACCCGCTGCCGTATCGATGCCGTCGCTCCTACCGCTGACCGGCGGGTGCCGCGACCCGCAGGACGGCCGTCCACCGGCCCGGGTTTCCCGCGCGAAAATGCGGTCGCTCCTACCCCTGACGGTCAAGTTCACACCCAGTGGACGGCAAAGAGCCGTAATGTATGGCGTCGCGGGCGCTTCTCGATCATCGGATCCGGTGCGACGATCGGGAGCGCCGCCGCCACGGATTCCGCATCAGGCAGCGACACCCCACATGGAGGACCCGGATGGCACGGCCGGCTCACCGGTTGACCATGGCCGCTCTCGCCCTCGCCGTCAGCGGCACGACCATGGCGCTCGCCACGGCGCCCGTCCAGGCGGAGTCCCCCACGTCCGCGACCGCCCTGCGGCACCCGGCGTCCCCCGCCGCGCCGAAGCCCGTGGCGGCCGGGCACCGGACGGCCGCGCCGCGGCCGGACGGCGAGGCGCCCGTACGGCGGCGCCTGGTCGGCGCGTGGACCACCTCGACCGACCGCCTAGCGGCGGCGCTCGGCGGGCAGACCGTGCGGATGGTCGTGCGTGCCAGCGTCGGCGGCAGCGGGATGCGCGTGCGCCTGTCCAACCTCTTCGGCGCGGCGCCGGTGACGTTCGCGAACGTCCACGTGGGCGTCCAGGCGTACGGCGCGGAGATCCTCACGGGCACCAACCGCCCGGTGACCTTCCGCCGGCGCGCCTCGGTGAAGGTGGCGCCGGGCCAGGCCGTCTGGAGCGACCCGATCCCGGGCCGGATCGCCGGCGGCTCCGCCGTCGTCGTCAGCCTCCACCTCCCCGGCACGGTCAACGGGGTCACCGGGCACGAACGCGCCTACAGCACCACGTATCTGTCCGACCCGGGTGACCACGCGGCCGAGGAGAGCGGCGAGGGCTTCACCTACACGAGCACGCAGTGGTACTTCCTCGACCGCCTCGCGGTGGAGGCGGGCGCGGCCACGATCGGCTCCGTGGTCGCCTTCGGCGACTCGATCACGGACGGCGCGGGCCAGGCCGTCGACGCCAACCGCCGGTGGACCGACTATCTGCGGCAGCGGCTGGCCCACGAGGCTCCTGCGCGGCGGATGGGGGTGCTCAACGCCGGCATCTCCGGGAACCGTCTGCTGCGGCCCAACGTCGGCCCGAGCGGCGTCACCCGGTTCTACCGCGACGCGCTGTCCCAGCCGGGGGTGCGCACGGTGGTGGTCTACGAGGGCATCAACGACATCGCCCGGGGCGACTACACCTCGATCAAGCCGATCGTGTACGGATACAAGCGGCTGATCCGCGAGGCGCACGCCCGCAAGGTCAAGGTGCTGGGCGCCACGCTCACCCCCTTCTACGGCTGGAGCACCTGGACGCCGGAGCGCGAGGAGATCCGGCAGCGGCTGAACGCCTGGATCCGCACGAGCAAGGCGTTCGACGGCGTCCTCGACTTCGACCGGGCCGTGCGCGACCCCGAGTTCCCCGAGCAACTGGCCCTGTCGTTCGACTCGGGTGATCACCTGCACCTGAGCGACGCCGGGCGGCGGGCGCTCGCCGACGCGGTGAACCTGCGCCTCCTGTAGATTTCGGACCGGCCGCGGGATCGCTACGGTGTGACCCATGGTCGCCCCCCTTGAGCCAGACGACCCGCGTACGCTCGGCGGGTTCCGTATCAGCGGACGGCTCGGCGAGGGCGGCCAAGGCGTCGTCTACCTGGGCCACGCGCCCGACGGCGCCCCGGTCGCGGTGAAGGTGCTCAAGACCGGGCTCGATCCCGTCGTCCGGGCCCGGTTGTCACGTGAACTCGACGCCCTGCGCGGCGTCGCGCCCTTCTGCACCGCCCGGGTGATCACGGCGATGGTGGACGGGCGCGAGCCGTACGTCGTGAGCGAGTTCGTCGACGGCCCCTCGCTCCAGCAGCGGGTGAGCGCGTCGGGGCCGCTGCGCGGAGGCGAGCTGGAGCGGCTCGCGGTGGGGACGGCGACCGCGCTGGCGGCGATCCACAGCGCGGGCATCGTGCACCGTGACTTCAAGCCGGGCAACGTGCTGCTGGGGCCGGACGGTCCCCGCGTGGTCGACTTCGGCATCGCCCGCCAGGGCGAGAGCGAGACGATCACCGCGGGCCCGGTGGGCACCCCGGCCTACCTGGCGCCCGAGCACATCGCGGGTCATCCGGCCACCCCCGCCTCCGACGTGTTCGCGTGGGGGGCGACGATCGTCTTCGCCGCGACCGGCCGGGCGGCGTTCGGCGCCGACAACGTCGCCGCCGTGCTGCACCGGATCATGACGACCTTCCCGGACCTGACGCCGCTGCCCCCGCCCCTGCGCGCGCTGGTCGGACGCTGCCTGGCCAAGGACCCCGCCGCCCGCCCGGCCGCCCGCGACCTGCTGCTCGAACTGGTCGGCACCGTGCCCGGGCCGCTGCCCGCGGGCGCGAGCGCGCACGGCGTCCCGTCCGTCGCACCCGCACCGCCGCACGGCCCGTCCCGGTCACCGGTGACGGCGCCGCCGGCGGGCCGGGGCGGAGAGGAGACCGTTCCCGGAGGCGGCCGCGGGAGATCCCGCGCCCGTGTCCTCGCCGGGGCCGGCGCGGTCGTGGCGGCCCTCGGGGTGACCGCGGCGCTGCTGGTCCCGCGCCTGGCCGCGCTGTCGGCCGGCCCGTCCCCCGCGCCCACGGCGAGCGCCCCCGCGCGGAGCACGGACGCGGCGGGCCCTGCGCCGACCGGTGCCGCGGCCACGGACACCCCGTCCGGCGACGCGGACGGGGCCTACCCGCAGACCGCCTCCGCCCCGAAGGCCATCCCGCAGGCGTTCGCGGGCAAGTGGCAGGGTCACATCGCGCCCACCGCCGGCCTCCTCACGAGCGAGTACGACATCGAGATCGAGTTGGAGCGCGGCGAGAGGTCGGGCAGGTGGAAGGAACCGGCGAACTCGTGCGAGGGCACGCTGCGGCTGACCGGGGGCTCCGGCCCCAGGCTCACGTTCCGCCTGGAAGAGGTTCCGGGATGCGTCCCGGGTGACGTCGTGCTGACCCGCGAGGACGGCGCCCTCGCCTACCGCCACACCGACGACCTCGGGCTGATCGCCTACGAGGGAACTCTCACCAGGGACTCCTGAGATCGTCCCGGGCTCAGCGCCTCCCGGGCGCCCTCGCGGCCCCGGCCGCGAGGGGGATCGCCAGCAGTCCGAGCAGGACAAGCTGGGTCTGGCGCTGGTCGAGAGAGTCCTGGCATGGGAGGGGCAGGTCGCCGTACCAGGGGGTGAACGCGGCAACGGGCGGGCCGCACCGCCACTCGGGTGGCGACAACGGCCACAGCGCCAGCGCCAGGATCACGCCGAGGAGCGCGACCAGCGCCCCCTCGGCCTCGGACGTCACGCTTGCGGGATGCCGCAGGCGGCGCCACCGGCCGTATGCCCAGAAGTAGGCGGCGAGCGCCACGGCGGTGAAGACCCTGGCGGCCCGATCGTAATTGACGCGACCGGGCGCGCAGTCATAGCACTCGGCGGGTTCGACGAACATGAACAGCAGCACCGCCACCGCCAGGCATATCAGGGCGAGCCACCACGCCGGATGCCAGGCGAACTCCCATGGGCCGACACGCGCGCGGCCCGTCTCCGATTCGCGGTTCATGGCACCGAGGGTTGCGCCCCGCACTTGTGAGCCGGTTGGAGGGCGCGAGGACGAGAGCCCGTACTCCCCCGGACGGGACCGGTGTGATCGCCCCGGCGCCGGGTAGTGCGAGCGCGTCCACGCACAGGAGGAACCCATGGCAACCGACGTCATCAGCCTGATCAAGGAAGATCACCGCGACGTGGAGTCGCTGTTCGAGCGGCTCCAGAAGATGCCGGAGAACCGGCCGGCCCTGCTCGCGGAGCTGGCGGCGAAGTTCGTCGCGCACAGCGAGGGCGAGGAGGACGAGGTCTACCCCGTGCTCGCCAGGCGGCGGCCGGAGGAGAAGGAGGAGGTCCACCACGGCGCGGAGGAACACCACGAGGCCGAGGAGATGCTCTCCCGGCTCCTGGAGGCCGACCCGGACGGCCCCGAGTTCGACACGCTTCTGCAGGAGCTCATCGGGGCGGTGACGCACCACGTCGAGGAGGAGGAGAACGACATCCTCCCGGTCCTGGAGAAGGCCGTCCCCTTCGAGGAGCGGGTCCGGCTCGGCAAGGCCTTCAGCAAGCGGAAGGCCGAGGTGCTCGCCGCCCCGCTCAAGCTGCGCTCGCGGACCAAGGACGAACTGCTGCACCAGGCCAAGGAGCTGGGCATCGAGGGCGCGTCCGGGATGACCAAGGACGAGCTCGTCACCGCCGTCAAGCAGAAGAAGCAGCAGGGCTGAGACGTCCCCCGTCGCGGCGCCGGGCGTCTCACAGGCAGGCGTACAGCGCCGCGACCATGGGCTCCCACCTCGGGTCGGGCCCCGCCGCGCTGACGACGAGGCGGCTCGGCGTGTAGGCGAGGGCCACCCCCGCGTCCGGGTCGGCGAAGGCGAGCGCCCCGCCCGAGCCGCTGTGCCCGAAGGCGCGCGGGTTCGGCGCGAACGGCCGGATCTCGCAGGGGAGCATGTAGCCCAGGGCGAACCTGGTCCCCGCCAGCAGGACCTCGTCGTGTCCCTCGCTGCGGGGCGCGACGGCCCGGCCCAGCACGTCCGGGCCGAACATCTCGCCCGACACGAGCCGGCCGTACAGGGTGGCGAGGGCCCTGGCGGTGGCGTGCCCGTTGGACGCGGGGATCTCGGCGGCCCGCCAGCGCGCCGTGTTGGCCAGACCGGGTGTGAACTGCTCGGCGGGATTGCCGAAGGCCATCATCGTGATCGAGCCGGGCTCGGACATGGCCTTCGTCAGCGCCGCCGGCGGGTCGTCCCCGGCCCGCGGCGGGGCGAGGTGGGCGGCCCGGCCCGCCTCCGACGCGGGCAGGCCGATCCACAGGCCGGGGACGCCCAGCTCGTCGCGGACCAGGTCGCGGACCGGCCGCCCGCCCACCCGGCGCAGGACCTCCCCGACGAGCCAGCCGAAAGTCACCGCGTGGTAGCCGTGCCGCTCCCCCGGCGTCCACCACGGGCTCTCGGCCGCCAGCGCGGCGGTCATCGCGTCCCAGTCGAACAGGGAGCCCGGCGGCAGCTCCCGGCGTACGGCGGGCAGCCCGGCCCGGTGCGCGAGCAGGTCGGCGATGGTGGTGGGGGTGGCGAACCCCGGCCAGTAACGGGTTACCGGGGCGTCCAGGTCGAGCAGCCCCCGCTGGACGTACAGGTGCGCGAGCGTCGCCAGCATCCCCTTGGACGCCGAGAAGACGTTGACGACGGTGTCCCGTTCCCAGGGCCGTACGCCGTCGGCGTCGGCCGTGCCCTGCCAGAGGTCCACGACCAGGCGCCCGCCCGCGTACACGGCGAGGGCGGCGCCGCCTCCCGCTCCTCCGTCCGCCTCCCGGAACGCGTCGGCGACGGCCGTGAACGCCGGATCACACCACATGGACACCCTCCAGATTGCTCAACCTCAGTTGCGAAACCTTGGTTGAGTATTGGAGCATCCGAACGTGGTGTCAAGCGATCTGACCCTGCTCTTCACGGCCCTGTCCGCGGCCTGCGACGCCGAGGTGCGCGCCCGGATGGCCGCGGCGGGGCACGACCAGGTGCGCACCGTGCACGGATACGTCTTCCAGCACCTGCTCGCCGGCCCCGTACGCGTTTCCGATTTGGCCGGCCTGCTCGGCATGACCCCGCAGGGCGCCTCCAAGGTGGCGGCGGAGATGGAGCGCATCGGCTACGTGGCGCGCCGGACCGACCCCGGCGACCAGCGGGCACGGATGATCGAGCTGACACCGCGCGGCAGGGCCGCGGTCGAGGCGGGCCGGGCCGCCCGCGAGGCGGTGTCCGCCCGGATGCTCGGCCTCCTGGACGCGCCCGGCGAGTTCCTCGCGTCGCTCAACCGCCTCGGGGAGGAGACCGGCGCCCTGCGCGAGCTCCTCGCCCGCCGGCTGCGCCCCTGAGGAGGAACCGGTCAGTCGCCGTCCTCCGGCATCTCCTCACTCCCGCTGTCGTCCTCGACGCCGATTCCCGTCATCCTGCCCCCCTTCAGCACCACGCCGAGGGCGCGCTGACCGTAGACGAGCCCTTCGACGTCGCCCGACCGGTGGACCTCCCGCAACTCTTCAGGTGGGCCGCCGGTCCCCGTACGCGGGTCAGCCGCCCTCGGGGGCGAGCGTGGACACCAGGCGGACGAGGTCGGCGAGGCCGTCGGCGACGAGATCGGCCCGGGCGGCGTCCGGGCGGGCGGCGTGGAGGTAGCCCCAGGGTCCCCGGCGCAGCAGGGCGGTCCGCATCCCGGCGCGGGCGGCGGGCAGGACGTCGTTGTCGATCCGGTCACCCACGTACAGAATCTGCCCGGGCTCATGGCCGCAGACCGCCGCGACCTTGGCGAAGAACGCCGGCTCGGGCTTCTCCACGCCCCAGCCGGCCGAGGTGTGGATCCCGTCGACCGGCAGGTCCATCGCGACCAGCGCGTCGTACGCCTGCGGCGGCTGGTTGCCCGCGACGACCAGGTCGTACCCGGCCTCCCGCAGGGCCGTGAGGGCGGGCCGCACGTCCGGGTAGAGGTCGTCGGCGTCGAAGTTCTCGCGCAGCCCGTCCGGGTCCTCGCGCCGCCACGCCTCGATCTCGGCGTCGAGGTCGATCCCCGGCCTGATCAGCTCGAACGCCTCCCCGTGCCCGCGGTCGAGCGCGGCCATGCCGCCGAGGACGCCCATGAAGGTCAGGCGCGGCACGCCCAGCCGGTCGGCCCACCGGGACCAGATCCGGGTCTCGTCGATGAGCGTCTCCCCCACGTCGAACACGAGCGCCCGGATCATGAACGTCCTCCCCATCCGTCCCGATTACGGCAGCCACTCTACGAGGTTGCCGTAACATCCCCGGACGTGAGCGAGACTCGGTATGCCCTGAACGGCATGGTGTGCACTGTCGACCATCTGGCCTCCGCGGCGGGCGTCGCCATCCTCGACAGGGGCGGCAACGCGGTGGACGCGGCCATCGCCGCCAACGCCGTGCTGGCGGTCACCGCCCCGCACATGTGCGGTCTCGGCGGCGACCTCTTCGCCCTCGTCCACGACGGAAGCAACGACGGTGCCGTGAGCGCGCTCAACGCCTCGGGACGGGCGGGCTCGGGCGCCGACCCCGCCCGGCTGCGGGCGGAGGGTCTCGACCGGATGCCCCACCTGTACGACATCCGCTCGGTCCCGGTGCCCGGCTGCGCCGACGGGTGGCTCGCGCTGCACGAGCGCCATGCCCGCCTGCCGCTGGCCGACCTGCTGGCCCCCGCGATCCGCCTCGCGACCGAGGGCTTCCCCGCCTCCCCGCTGCTCGGGCCGGTCGCGGACTTCGTCGGCACCCTGCCCGGGGCCGGGGACTTCGCCTCCGCCCGCCGTCCCGGGGACGTGATCCGCAGGCCGGGCGTCGCCAGGGCCCTCACCGCGCTCGGGGAGGGCGGCCGGGCGGGGTTCTACCAGGGCGAGTTCGGCGAGGGACTGCTGAAACTGGGCGGCGGCGAGTACACCGAGGAGGACCTGGCCCGGCCCGGCGCCGACTGGGTGGAGCCGCTGAGCGTCGAGGTGTTCGGGCACCGCGTCTGGAGCGTTCCGCCGAACTCCCAGGGCTACCTGCTCCTGCTGGCCCTGGAGATCCTCGCGGAGCTGGGCCCGCCCGCCGACCCGGCCGACCCGCGCTGGGCGCACCTGCTGGTGGAGTCGGCCAGGGCGGCCGGGCACGACCGGCTCGACGTCCTGCACGAGGGGGCCGTGGCGCCGCTCGGCACGGCCGGCGCCCGCGGCGCGCTGGTCGACCCCGGACGGCGCTCCCCGTTGCCCGACGTCCCCACCGGGCCGGGCGACACGACGTACCTGTGCGTGGTCGACGGCGACGGCATGGGCGTCTCGCTCATCCAGTCGAACGCGTCGGGCTTCGGCAGCCTGCTCTTCGAGCCCGGCACCGGGATCAACCTGCACAACCGCGGCATCGGCTTCTCGCTCACGCCCGGCCATCCCGCGGAGTACGGCCCGCGCCGCCGGCCGCCCCACACGCTGTGCCCGGCGCTGGTCACCCGGCCGGACGGGACGCTGCGCACCGTCATCGGCACGATGGGCGGTGACGCGCAGCCGCAGATCCTGCTGCAACTGGTCACCCGCCTGCTCGCGCACGGCCAGACGCCCGGCGAGGTGATCGGCGCGCCGCGCTGGGAGCTCGGCACCGGAGGCACCGGCTTCGACACCTGGCGGTCCGCCCCGCTGGTCGAGGTCGAGGAGGGCGCGCCGTGGGCGGACGGCCTGCGCGAGCGCGGCCACGCCGTCGAGACGATCCCGTACGGCTCCAACTTCGGCCACGCCCACCTGATCGACATCCTGCCGTCGGGTGTGCTCGCCGGGGCGGCCGACCCCCGCGCGCTGATCGGCGCCGCACTCGGCCGCTGAATGCCCGCCGCCCGGGTCACCCGGCCCGGGCGGCGGACTCGGCCTGCTGCATGGCCTTGCGGATGCGTTTCTCCGAGACCGGGGCGGGGGTGCCGAGCTGCTGGGCGAAGAAGCTCACCCGCAGTTCCTCGATCATCCACCGGATGTCCCGTACGGCCTTGGCGTCCCGCTCCTCGGGCTTCAACCGGTCGAGCAGGTCGCGGTACTCGTCCTCGACGTCGTGCACGCGGTGCATCCACTCGCGGTCCCGATGGGGATCGTCGGGGAGCTTGTCGAGGCGGCGCTCGACGGCACGCAGGTAGCGCTGCACGTCGGGCAGCCGGTCGTAGCCCGTCTCGGTGACGAACCCGTCGTGCACCAGCCCGTCGAGCTGGTCGGCGATGTCGGCCTTGAGGTCGGCCGCGCCGCCGCCCAGCGCGCCGAGCCGGTTCTGCGCGGCGTGCCAGACCGCCAGGACGCGCTCCACGCGGGAGACGACCTCCTCGGTCGTCTCGAACAGCGAGGCGCGCACGTGGTCGCGTAGCCGCTCGAACCCGGCCTCGTCCCAGACGGGCCCGCCCGCCTGCGCCATGAGCGTGTCGGCGGCGCACGCCGTGCAGTCGTCGAACAGGGCGGCGGCCCCGCCGTGCGGGCTGCGGCTGAGGGCGAGCTTCTGCGCGGTGGTCAGGGTGCGCAGGATCGCCTTGGCCGGGTTGACCACGTTGAGCAGCACCAGTCTCCTGGTGCCCGCCCACATGGCCCGGTCGCGCTCCCGCTCGGTCTCGAACATCCGCACCGCGACGCTCGTGCCCTCGTCCACCAGGGCCGGGTAGGCGCGCAGCCTGCCCTGCTCGAACACCTTCGGCAGCGTGCCGATCGTCCAGCCGTGCAGGCCGTCGCGCTCGAGGTCGTCGGCGGCCCTCGAGAGCGTGGCGCGCAGCTTGGGCGCGAGCCGCCGCTTGAGCGCCTCCAGGTCCTTGTCCTCGTCCACCGTCCGCTTGCGGTCGTCGATCACCCGGTAGGTGATCCGCAGGTGGGCGGGGAGCTGGTCGAGGGCCCACGCGTCGCGCGGCACCTCCACGCCGGTCAGCACCCGCAACTCGCGCTCCAGCGCCTCGAGGAGCGGCTCGCCGCCGGGCCGTACGCGTTCCAGCACGGCCTTGGCGTAGTTGGGGGCGGGCACGAAGTTGCGGCGCAGGTTCTTCGGCAGCGACCGGATGAGCGCGGTGACGAGGTCCTCGCGCAGGCCGGGGATCTGCCAGTCGAACCCGGTCGGGTCGACCTGGTTGAGCACGGCCAGCGGGATGTGGACGGTCACGCCGTCCGCCTCGCCCGTCTCCACCGCGCCGGGCTCGAAGCGGTAGGTCAGCCGCATCCGCTGGCCGTTCTGCCGCCAGGCGTCCGGGTAGTCCCCGGCGCTGACCCCGGCGCTGTCGTTGACCAGCATCTCCGGCGAGAACGTCAGCAGGTCGGGCTGGTCCCGCGAGGTCTTCTTCCACCAGCTGTCGAAGTGCCTGCCCGAGACCACGTCGGCCGGGATCCGCCGGTCGTAGAAGTCGAACAGCGTCTCGTCGTCCACGAGGATGTCACGGCGGCGGGCCTTCTCCTCCAGCCGCTCGACCTCCTCCAGCAGCTTGCGGTTCTCGTGGAAGAACTTGTGGTGGGTGCGCCAGTCGCCGTCGACCAGCGCGTGCCGGATGAACAGCTCCCGGCTCAGCTCGGGGTCGATGCGGCCGTAGTTGACCTTCCGCTCGGTCACGATCGGCACGCCGTACAACGTCACCTTCTCCAGCGCGACCACGGCGGCCTGGTCCTTCTCCCAGTGCGGCTCGCTGTAGGTGCGCTTGACCAGGTGCTGCGCGAGGGGCTCGATCCAGTCCGGCTCGATCTTGGCGTTGACCCGGGCCCACAGCCGGGAGGTCTCGACCAGCTCGGCCGACATCACCCACTGCGGCTGCGCCTTGGCCAGGGCCGAGCCGGGGAAGATCGCGAAGCGGGCGTTGCGGGCGCCGATGTACTCCGTGATCGGCCGGCGGCCCTCCTGCCTGCGCTTGTCGACGACGTCCTTGACGCCGATGTGCGACAGCAGGCCGGCCAGCAGCGACTGATGCACGCGCTGGGGATCGGCGGGCACGCTGTTGGGGACGACGTTCAGCGTCCTGGCCACCTGGCGGAGCTGGCTGTCGATGTCCTGCCATTCCCGCACGCGCAGGTAGTTGAGGAACTCCGCCTTGCACAGCCGCCGGAACGCGCCGGACGACAGCTCCTTCTGCTTGTCGCGCAGGTAGTTCCAGAGGTTGAGGTAGGTCAGGAAGTCGGACTCCTTGTCGGCGAAGCGGCGGTGCTTCTCGTCGGCCGCCTGCTGCTTGTCGGCCGGCCGCTCGCGCGGGTCCTGGATCGACAGCGCGGCCGCGATGATCATCACCTCGCGGGCGCAGCCGTTCTTGTCGGCTTCGAGCACCATCCGGGCGAGGCGGGGGTCCACCGGGAGCTGGGCCAGCTTGCGGCCGAGCGGCGTGAGCTGCGTCCCCTTCCCGGCTTCCCGGGCCGCGCCCTTGTCCGCGAGGGCGCCCAGCTCGATCAGCAGGTTGACGCCGTCCCTGACCTGGCGGCTGTCCGGCGGCTCCACGAACGGGAACGCCGCGATGTCCCCCAGGCCGAGCGAGGTCATCTGCAGGATGACGCTCGCCAGGTTCGTACGGAGGATCTCCGGGTCGGTGAACTCCGGCCGGGAGAGGAAGTCCTCCTCCGAGTAGAGCCGGATGCAGACGCCGTCCGACGTACGGCCGCAGCGGCCCTTGCGCTGGTTGGCCGACGCCTGGGAGATCGGCTCGATCGGCAGCCGCTGGACCTTGAGCCGATGGCTGTAGCGGGAGATCCGGGCCGTGCCCGGGTCGACCACGTACTTGATGCCGGGAACGGTCAGCGAGGTCTCGGCGACGTTGGTGGCCAGCACGATCCGCCGGCCCCGGTGGGACTGGAAGACCCGGTGCTGCTCGGCGGCCGACAGCCGCGCGTACAGCGGCAGGACCTCCTCGGGACGGCCCTTGAGCGCGTCGGCGGTGTCGCGGATCTCCCGCTCGCCGCTGAGGAAGACCAGGATGTCGCCCGGCCCCTCGGCGCACAGCTCGTCGACGGCGTCGACGATGGCCTGGGTCTGGTCGTCGTCCTCGTCGACCGGGCGGTAGCGCACCTCGACCGGGTAGGTGCGCCCGGACACCTCGATCACGGGCGCCGGCTCCCCGCCGGGTCCGGCGAAGTGCCGGGCGAAACGCTCGGGATCGATGGTCGCCGAGGTGATGACGACCTTGAGGTCGGGCCGTTTGGGGAGGAGCTGCTTGAGATAGCCGAGGATGAAGTCGATGTTGAGGCTGCGTTCGTGGGCCTCGTCGATGATCAGCGTGTCGTACTGCAGCAGGAGCGGGTCGGTCTGCATCTCGGCGAGCAGGATGCCGTCGGTCATGAGCTTGACCAAAGTCCCGTCGCTGGAGTGGTCGGTGAAGCGGACCTTGTAGCCGACCGCCTCCCCCAGCTCGATCGACAGCTCCTCGGCGATGCGCTCGGCGACCGTGCGGGCGGCGATGCGGCGCGGCTGGGTGTGGCCGACGAGCCCGTGGACCCCCCGGCCGAGCTCCAGGCAGATCTTGGGGATCTGGGTGGTCTTCCCCGAGCCGGTCTCGCCGGCCACGATCACGACCTGGTGGTCCCTGATGGCCGCGAGCAGGTCGTCCTTGTGCCGGCTGACCGGCAGCTCGGGAGGGTAACGGAGGACGGGGACGGCCGCGCGGCGCGCGGCCACGCGGCGTTCCGCGGCCTCCACGTCCCCCGCGATCTCCTCGACGACGGACTGGCGGGCGGCGCGGTCGCGGACCCGGCGCATGCCGTCGAGACGGCGGCGCAGCCTGCGCCGGTCGCGCAGCATCAGGTCGGGCAGGCGGGCCTGGAGATCGGCGAGCGTGTTCATTCCATGCTCAAGGATAGGCAACGCCCCCCGCCGGTCTGCCAGCCGTTTTCCGGCGGCCCTCTCGGGGCGGGGTCAGGGGCGTCGCGGCGGCTGGTACTTGTACCCCACGTTGCGGACGGTGACGATGCGGCCCGCGTGCCGGCCCAGCTTGCGGCGCAGCCGCAGAACGTGCACGTCGACGGTACGGCCGCCCTCGTCGTCGTACCTGTCCCAGACTGCCGCCATGAGCTGGCGGCGGTTGTAGACCCGGCCGGGCGCGGAGCTGAGGTAGTCGAGCAGCTCGAACTCCCGGAAGGTGAGCTCGATCTCCTCGCCGCCGGCCCGGACCACCCGCGCGGCCCGGTCCAGGACCAGCTCCTCCTCCTCGGCGCAGACCGCCCGCCGAGGCGGCGGGGCCGCGGCCGTGCGCTCCCGTACGGCCGCCGCCTCCGGCGCGACCGCCGCACCCCCGGCGGGCACCAGATAGCCCACGATCATCAGTACGGCGCCGGTCTCCGGCACCGGCAGCACGCCGAGCACGGACCCCTGCCCGAGATCGGGGGGCTCATGGCCCTGCTCGCGCCTGCGCTCCACAAAGTCGATCACGTTCTGGTGGGACATGCCCTCTCCTTGCCTCGTGGCGTACCGGACGGTGGTGACCGCGGTCGTCAACAGGCGGCGGCGCAGACGCGCAGCAGGTCGATGTGCCGGCGCTGGGTCAACCTCCCCGAGGGGTTCATGGGATCATCATGGCAGCGATATTACCCGCTGTCCAGGTAGGGATAAGGGAGATCTATCGCTCAGGGGACGCGGGCGGCCCCCGCGGCCGCCATCGCCGCGCCGATGATCCCGGCCTCGTTCCGCAGCACGGCGGGCGTCACCGGGGTGTCCCCGAGGTCGACGTACGGCAGGAACTTGTCGGCCTTCTTGCTCACGCCCCCGCCGATCAGGATCAGGGTGGGCGACAGCAGGTCCCGCATGTGCCGGAGGTACTCCTCCACGCGACCGGCCCACTTCTCCCAGCCCAGGTCCTCCTCCTCGCGCACCCGGTCGGAGGCGCGGTGCTCGGCCTCCTTGCCGCGGATCTCGACGTGGCCGAACTCGGTGTTGGGCACGAGCGCGCCGTCCACGAAGAGCGCGCTGCCGATGCCGGTGCCGAAGGTCAGCATGAGCACGACCCCGCGCCGGTCGCGGCCCGCGCCGAAGGTCATCTCGGCGACGCCGGCCGCGTCCGCGTCGTTGAGCACGACCGCCTGCTCGCCGAACAGGTCGGCGCCCTTCACGCCGATCCACGACCTGTCCACGTTGGCCGCCGTCCTGATGACCCCGTCGAGGACCACTCCGGGGAAGGTGACGCCCATCGGGCCGGTCCAGGAGAAGTGCTTCGCGATCTCGCGTACGGCCTGGGCGACGGCCCCCGGCACGGCGGGCCGCGGCGTCGGGATGCGCAGGCGCTCCCGGGTGAGCACGCCGGTGGCCGTGTCCACCGTGGCGCCCTTGATCCCCGAGCCGCCGATGTCGATGCCCAGAACTTCCATGACTTTCCTCCTGGTCCGGCTGCACGGCTACCCAGCCGCCCTCACCTCATGCGCGGTCGCGAGTATCGCACGGCGTCATGGGCCGAGCCGGGTTACGGGAGGACAGGCCGGGTACGCCCCGAATCGGGGCAAATCACCACAAGGGGGACACGCATGATCAGGACACTCCACAAGATGGGACTGCGCTCCAATCACATGTACAGCGCCGCCCTGGGGTCAATCGGCATGTCGATCGCCTCATGGATCGTCTCGAACAAGTACGAGGCGGCCGGCATCGAACGCGCCGACCGCTGGGCGTTGTTCGTCGGCGAATGGGCGCCGACCTTCTTCGCGATGGGAATCGCCCTGCGGATGGAGGAGATGGCCCAGGAGAAGGGGCAGGAGACCCCCGAGTGGCAGGAGCAGAGCAGCGACATCCGCCGCCCCACCCGCGCCGGCGTGTAGCGAGGGCGGGCAAGGGCTTCCACGAGCGGCCCGGAGGGACCGGACGGCCCCTCCGGGCCGCTGCGTGACCATCCCCGGCCGTCCGGTGAGCGTCAGGCCACGGCCCGCAGGTGCTCGTGCGCCCAGTCCTCGAAGGTCGTGAGCGGGATGCCGAGGGCCCGCGCGTACTCCGGACGGGCGGGCTGACCGGCCACGTCGATGAATTCGTGTACGGCGACGCCGTAGCCCGGCATCCCCGCGGCGACCGCCTCCTCCACGGTCATGTCGGGCGCGGTCAGCTCGGTGCCCAGAGCCCGGGAGAGGACCGCGGCGATCTCTCTCATCGTCCGGTGGTCACTGGCCAGTTCCAGTTCCACGCCGTGGAACCGCCCCGGTTCCGCGAAGGCCGCGGCGGCCGCGGCGCCGATGTCGTGGACCGCGACGAGGGAGAGCCGGGTGCCGGGCTTCAGCACGGTCACGATGCCCCCCTCGACGCCGCGGGGCAGCAGGTACGCCGCGGACGGGAGGAGGTTCTCCATGAAGAAGCCCGGCTTGATGATCGTCCAGTGCGTGAAGCCCGCCTCACGCACGCGATCCTGGGCGGCGGCCTTGGCACCGAGGACCGGCTCCAGCGACGCCCAGCGGCCTTCCGCCCAGCCGGGGGCCTCGGTGTGCCGACCCGCTCCGGAGGCGGACGTGTGCACGAACTGCGGCACGCCCGCGGCCAGCGCGCCTTCGACCAGGTTGACGGCCTGGACCAGCTCGCCCTCGAAGTCGAAGGCGCCTTCCCGCGACGCCGGCATCTGCACCGAGAAGACGGCCCGGGCTCCTCGCGCGGCCCTGATCACGGATTGACGGTCGAGGAGGTCGCCGGTGACCAGCTCGGCGCCGAGCGCTTCGATCGCCCTCGCCCGTTCGGCTGCGGGGTCGCGGACCAGCGCCCGGACGGGCACGCCGTTCGCCAGCAGGGCACGGGCGGTGGCTCCCCCCTGTTGTCCGGTGGCGCCGGTGACCAGAACGGGTGCGGAATCGATTGCCATGAGGCCCTCTCGGGGCGAGCGCAAGAAACGCCGGGGCCCGCCGTTTATGCTTCGGTACAATACGGCGGGCCCCGCCACTTAGCAACCGATGAGGTGACAGCATGCCCGTTCAGCGTGCGGACGCCCGGCGCAACTACGCGCGCCTGCTCGCCGTGGCAAAGGAGGCGATCGCCGCGGAGGGCCCCGACGCGTCCTTGGAGCAGATCGCCCGCACCGCGGGAGTCGGATCGGCCACCGTCCGCCGGCACTTTCCCGATCGCCAGTCGCTGCTGGAGGCGGTCTTCCGCGAACGGGTCGAGGCCCTGTGCGCCCACGCCGGCGAGCTGACCGGCAGGGCCGACACCCGGGCCGCGCTGCTGGAATGGCTGAGCGCCGTCCTCGCGGACGCCGCGACCATCCGGGGGCTGGCCACCGCGCTGACCCGTGACCGGGCGGCCGGCCCCGAGGCGGCGCACGAGCACTGCTGCTCGGCGCAGCTCACCGAGGCGGGTGAGCCGCTGGTGCGCCGCGCGGCCGACGACGGCGCGCTGGCACCGGGCGTGACCATCGGCGACCTGCTCGCCCTGATCACCGGCATCGCCCTGGCCATGGAACACCACCCGGACTCCGCCGCCGGCGCACAGCGGCTCCTCGGCCTGTCCATGGCGGGGATCAGCCCGCATCAGGGGTGATGGGAGTCGGCATGCCGGTGCTCCGTCAGGGTCGGCGCGCGTGAGCCCCGATCCCGCAGCGGTCGCGCGCTGGCTGCGCACGCGGCCCGCCCGCGCGGACGGCACCCGCGTCCTGGCCGTCGAGGGCCGCTCGGGCGCGGGCAAGTCGACGCTCGCCGCCGCCGTGGCCGCGGCGCTCACCGCGCCGGTCGTCCGCATGGACGACCTGTACGACGGCTGGGACGGCCTGCAGGCCGGGGTGGACGCCCTGCTGGAGTGGGTGCTGCGCCCGCTGGGCCGCGGGGAACGGGCGCGCTGGCGTCGCTACGACTGGACGCGGGGCCGGTACGCCGAATGGCACGAGGTCCCCGGCGCGGACACCGTCGTCGTCGAGGGCGTGGGCTGCGGCGCCCGCGAGGCGGGGCCGTACCTCAGCGGGCTGGTGTGGCTGGAGGCCGCCGAAGAGGTCCGGCGGGCGCGGGCGCTCGCCCGCGACGGCGAGGTGTACGCGCCCCACTGGCGGCGCTGGGCCGAGCAGGAGGAGCGGTACTACGCCCGCCACGACGTGCGCTCCCGGGCCGGCCTCGTCATCGTCACCGGCTGAGCCGCCTCGGGCACGGACCCGCACGCCGCCCGTCCACGGCTGAGGCCCGTCAGGAGCGGATCCGCACGCCGACCTCGTCGAGCCGCGTCAGCAGCTCGGCGGGGTCGGCGTACACCCGGAAGGCGCCGGCGCGCTCCAGCTCGTCCCTGCCGTAGCCGCCGGACAGCAGCCCGACGCCCAGCGCGTCCGCGCGCCGCGCGGCCAGCATGTCCCACACGCTGTCGCCGACGGCCAGGGTGAACTTCGGCTCGACGTCCAGCAGCGCGGCGCCCGCGAGGAACAGGTCCGGGTCGGGTTTGGCCCGGCGCACCTGGTCGCGGTGGACGAGCGGCACATCGGGCGGCAGTTCGAGCATGTCCAGCGCGTGCCTGGCGGTGTCGGCCCGGCTGCTGGTCGCGATCGCCCAGCGGACGTCGTTGTCGGACAGCCGCCGCAGCAGCTCGACCGCGCCCGGCAGCGGGCGCACCGAGTCGATCTGCTCCAGATACGCCTCGGCGTGCGCCTGCTGCAGGTCCTCGATCTGCTCGTCGCGCAGCGAGACACCGGTCTCCCGCAGCAGCGCGTGGACGAGCAGGCCGCCGCTCATGCCGATCCGGCGGTGGACGCGCCACACCGACAGGTCGATCCCGACCCCGCGAAGAGCGGTGCGCCAGGCGATGACGTGCTGGTAGACGCTGTCGATCAAAGTGCCGTCGAGGTCGAAGAGGAAGGCCGGGACGGGCGGCTCCGGGTAGTCGAATCGCGTGTTCATCCGGGCAGTTCTCACCGGCCGGCGCCCGCCGAAACACGTCCGGCCGTAATCACCACCGGGGCCGGACCGAAACCGGGGAGACCGTGCTCAGCCCAGACCGGCGCGGTACTCCTCGTCGGTCACCGGTCCGTGCCAGTGGGTCTTGCCGCTCGCCGTGACGGCGATGTGCACCAGCGTGTCGTCGTCGACGGCGCCGTGCCAGTGCTTCTCGCCCGGCTGGACGTGGACCCAGTCGCCCGGCCCGATGAGCGTTCCCCCGGTCTCGCCCCAGCGGGTCACCACCCCGCGTCCCGACAGCACGTACAGCGCCTGTTCCCCGTCGTGGGTGTGCCAGCCCGAGCGGGCCTGCGGGTCATAGGAGAAACGCTGCGCGCGCAGGCCGTCCGGCTCCACCGCCTTGAGCGTCTCCGCCTCCCACACGCCGTCGGTGAACCTGTCCGATCCCGGCCGGGTGGCCTTGATCTCGCCTTCGCGTACGAACCTCATCGCGCACTCCCTTCCGCGGGCCGCGTCACGCCGGCGCCGCCCGCACCCATCGGCGATCGCCGCCGAGGAAACCCTCCATCGTGAGCCCGGCCCCGCGCAGCAGTTCGCCGAACCGGTCGTCGGTACGGCGCCTGCTGACGAACGTGTGCGTCCATCGCCGGTCCCCCACGACGTACTCCATCGTCGCGTCGAGCAGATCCGGCTCGGGGCGGCTCACGTCCGTCATCCGGACCACGCGTCCGTCACCGCGCGTCTCCGACGGCCCCACCGTGTCGTACCACTCGGGCGGCTGGCGCTGGAAGATCACGCATCCGTCCGGCGCGACGTGACGGCGGCAGGTCCGCAGGAACGCCCGGCACAGGTCGTCGTCGGCGGTGTCGATCACGTACGACATCAGCAGGACCACGTCGAACCGCCGGGACAGGGACAGGTCCTGGATGCGGGACAGGACCGTCTCCGCCCCCCGGATGTGCGCGAGCATCTCGGGCGACTCGTCCACGGCCACCACCTCGTGGCCGAGCGCGAGGAGGGCGTGGGTGATCCGGCCCACCCCCGCGCCGAGTTCGAGGATCGCCGCGCCTCCGGGAATCGCGGCGTGGACGACCTCGGGTTCGCCGTCGGGCGACAGCGTCGCGTAGTAGTCGACCGCGCACCCGTCCGGAGTGATCGGGCCGGGACCGGCGCCGTGATAGATCCGTTCTGGCTGCATGATCACCATCCTGCATCACCGGCCCGCCGGTGGCCCGACTGTGGCGATTTGTCCGATTCCTTCCGGGTATTTCTTCCATGATGAGTTCTGCCGGACGGAGGTGACAGGCATGAGCGTTCCGATGCGACGGGAGTCCAGAGGTCTCGTTCCCGACCTGTTCGACCTGTTGGAGGCGCCGATGACCGCGCTGCGGCCGATGGCCGGGCAGCAGATGCGGCTTGAGGACTACGTCAAGGACGACCGGTACGTGCTGCGCGCCGAACTGCCCGGGATCGACCCGGACAAGGACGTGGAGATCAGCGTGTCGAACGGAGTGCTGACCATCCACGCCGAACGGCGCCACGAGGAGCGGCAGGCGCACCGCACGGAGTTCCGGTACGGAGCCTTCACCCGGTCGGTCGTGCTGCCGCAGAACATGGACGAGAGCGACGTGAAGGCCACCTACGACAAGGGGATCCTCGAGGTCAGCGTGCGGCTCGCCGAGGAGCGGGAGGAGCGCAGGCGAATCCCGATTGAGAAGCCGGGAGCCGGGCAGCCGCAGAGCTAGCTGAGGCGGCTCACGCCGGGCCCGTCCGCGCCGCCGCGGGGACGGGCCCGGGTCGTGTCCCCCGGCCCCGGCGCGGTCCTGACCCCCCGCTCATAACCGGCCCCGCTCAGGAGGACGACGACGGGGACCGTACGACGGCGACCGGGCACTCGGCGTGGTGCAGCACTCCCCGGCTGACCGAGCCGAGCATCGCCGAGCCCAGCGCGCCCCGGCCGCGGGAGCCGACCACGAGCAGGCCGGCCCCGCGCGCGGCCTGGACGAGCGCGTCGACCGGGTGCCCGTAGACGAGCTCCTCGCGCACCGGCACCTCCGGACACCGCCCGCGCGGGTCCGCCGGCTTCTCCCGGATCACGCGCCGGTGGGCCTCGCGCACCTCCTCCACGTCGTAGGTGATCTCGGGCGCGAGCGGGTGGGCGGGCAACTGCCACGCGTGCACGGCCCGCAGCGCGTCGCCGTGCGCCCTGGCCTGCTCGAAGGCGTACGCCAGGGCGGGCTCGCATTCGGGCGAGTCGTCCACGCCCACCACGATCTCCCCCCTGCCGCCGCTCCACCCGGGCCGCACGACGACGACCGGGCAGGGGGCGTGACCGGCGACGTGGGTGCTGACCGACCCGACGACGATGCCGGCGAAGCCGCCGAGTCCCCTGCTGCCGAGCACGATCTCGACGGCCTCCCCGGCCTTGTCGCGCAGGACCCGGGCCGGGATGCCCTCGATGATCTCCGTACTGATCTTCACGTCCGGCTGCCGCTCGCGGGCCACCGCCTCCGCGGCGGACAGGGCCCTCTCGGCGTGGGAGGTGAGCGGGTCGCCGCCGGAGACGGGGAACTTGGGGATGCCGTACGCCCAGTGGTCCACGACGGAGACGAAGCGCAGCGGGCAGCCGCGGCGGGCGGCGTCGTCGGCGGCCCACCGCACGGCGGCCGTCGCGGCGGGCGAGCCGTCGGTGCCGACGATGATCGAGCCGGACATGGACGCTCCTTTCCTGGCCTGTGCCTTCCCTTCCTCACCTGGCCTCTCCATGCCACCACCGGCGGCGGCGGCGCGTCAGGGCCGCAGGTCCTCATCCCCGGGGCCGATGCCGGGGCCGTCCGGCCGGGAGAGATGCTGGAGTCCTGGAGGTGGTCCGACATGGAATCGAAGCGCTGGACCGTAGAGGTTTTCGTGAACGAGGACGACAACGACGACGTCACCACCGCGACCGCCGTGCTGTACACGCCCGCGGGACGACGCCACGAGAGCGTCGGCCGAGCCCGCCGCAACCCCGCCGACCGGCCCGTGCCGGAGATCGGCGACGAGCTCGCGGCCGGGCGGGCCCTCGCCGACCTGGGGGCGAAACTCATCGGGGACGGCGCGGAGGACGTGGCCCAGCTCGCAGGCCCCGCCTACGAGTCGTACTGAGACCCCGGCCCGCGCACGGCGGCGGCCGGCGCCCGCGGGGGCCGGAGCGCCGGGGACCGGCCCGCCGAAACCGGAGCCCCGGGGGCTCCGCGGCGAGCCCCCGGAGTCCGGCGCGCGTCCTCATTCCGCCGGGCCGGCCGGGTCCTCGCCGAGGAGCCCCGCGGCCCGCATCTCCTCCCTCAGCCAGGCCATCGCCGCCTGCTCGTACGCGGCCTGGCCCGCCCCCGTGACCGGAGTGCCGTTCGCCGTGCGCGGACCGCCGGTGGGCCCGTCACCGGCCGCGCCGTCCGGTGCGCGGCCCCCGCCGGGGCCGGGCGCGTACGGCCGCCCCGCGGGCGTTCCCCTTCGCTTGGGCCCCGTCCCCGAGCCGCCGGACGTGTCGCCCTGGTCGGCCGCAGGGACGCGGCCGGCCGCCGTGGCCCGTCCGCGTGGGCCCCGCGCCACGAGGCCGCCGGGCACCGGCCCGTTGGGCGTGGTGCCCCCGCCGTACGCCCCCTGCGGCGCCATGCCGGGCTGCGGCGCCATGCCGGAAGGCGCCCCCAGGCCCGGCTGACCGCCCTGCCCCGCCCGCCCGGACTCGCCCGGACCCCAGGTCTCCGGCACGAGCAGTCCCGCGCCGGTCATCTCGGCCGTGAGCTGCCCGAGCAACGCGTCCGCCTCGACCGGCTCGGGAGTGATCTGCGCGAGGGCCGGCGCGAGCGCGCGCAGCGCGTTCGGCATGCCCGCGCCGGTGCGGTGGAGATCGCCGAGGTTCAGCGGGACGCAACTCGACCTGATGATGTGGAAGAGGTGGTCGACCCGCCGCGCGTCCCGCGCGCTGTAGGGACCCCGGAAGTCGCCGTGGTGCGCGAGCACCAGCGCCGCCAGGCCGGCGACGTGCGGCGCGGCCATCGAGGTGCCGTCCAGTGCGGCGTACCCGTCCGGGGGCACGGCCGACAGGACGGCCACGCCCGGGGCGCACACGTCGATCTCGGGACCGTGGCAGGTGAAGCGCGGCGAGAAGTAGCCGTCGCCGGTCATCGGCCCACGGATCTCGGCCTCGTGGCTGCTGCCGGGCGGGAACGCGTCGGCCTTGCCGACGGCCGCGACGGTCAGCACGCCGGGCAGGGTGCCGGGGAAGCCGACCGGTCCCCCGTCGTTGCCGGCGGCCACCACGCACGCCACGCCCGCCTCGCGCGCCTGCTCGATCTTCGCGGCGACGAGCGGGGAGTGATGCCTGCTCGCCAGGCTCAGGTTGACCACGTCGATACGCTGCTCGACGCAGTAGTCGAGCGCCTCGATGAGGTCGCTGAACCGCCCGCCCGGGAAGATCTTGCACGCGTGCACCTCGGCCTCGACGGCGAACCCGACGACGCCGTGGCCGTCGTCCGCGCCGGAGACGACGGCCGCGCAGTGGGAGCCGTGGTAGGCGGCGTCGACGGACCAGCCGTCCGGCTCGCCGCTCACGAGGTCGATCCCGGCACGTACGCGGTCACGCAGGTCGGGATGCCGCAGGTCGGCCCCGGAGTCGACGACGGCGATCCTGACTCCCGCGCCGCGCAGCGTGGGCGGCAGGCGGTCGAGGTTCATCGCCTGCTGGCCCCAGCCGAAGACCTGCTTGCCGGGGAAACCGTCGAAGGTCTCCGACAGGCGCATCGGCTCGATCAGGTTGTCGCGGGTCGTGGACAGGGCCGGGCGGTCGATGTGCACGCTCCAGTAGCCGGAGCGCGGCCGGACCGTCACCCCGCTGATCGACTCCGGGGTCTCCCCCACCATCGTGACCACCGCGCGGCCGTCGGCCCCGGTGGACGTCTGGGCGGGCCAGCCGTGCCCGGTCACCAGGACGCTCGCGCCGGGCAGCGGCGTGCCGTCGGCGTCCCTGACCAGGAAGGCGAACGTGCTCTCCACACCGGGCGGCACCACCGCCGGGGCGGGCCGCCGCCTGCGCGGCGGCCGGGGCACGTCGCTGTAGGTGAGCAGCCGGTCGCGCTCGAAGTAGAGCTGCGGATACTGCCGCCGCAGCGCCTCGACGTGCTCGGCGGTCATCTCCGCCACGACCACAGCGGGGAACCCGGGTGCCTGAGCCCCCGGGTTCCCCGCCGTCCCCCGCAGGCGGCGCAGCACGCGTACCTCGGGGTCGTCCTCCAGCAGCCTGCGCACCGTGTCACCGTCGAGAGCCGGCGCGGCCGCTCCCGGCGCCGCCGGTTGCGACTGGGGCAGCGCGGCCACCATGTAGCGCCGCGGCCGGGGCTCCACCGGCTGCGGCGCCTGGCGGGACGCCTGCCGCCCCCGCGGGGACGCCGGGCGCGGCTCCTCGCTTCCGTCCTTTGGCTTGTCGTTACTGGTCACCACGTCTCGACTCTCCCCAGCTCAGGCTGGTGTGGCCGGCCGCGCCCCGTACGGCGCGGCGGGCGGTTCAGGCTCTGTCATCCCATTCGCCGCTCTCGGGACGGCGGGAGCCCGGACCGGCCGCCGGCCGGTCCGGGCCACCGAAGTGATCACGTCACAGCAGTGGAACCGTGGGCCGTCCGGGGGTGACGACGCCGAGCGCGAACTGGATCTGCGCCAGGCACGCGTCGTACCGCCCGGCCCGGTACAGCTGAACCGCCTGCACCAGCAGCGGGATGATCCCCGCGACCTGGGGCGCCTGCGGGAGTGACGCCTGCAGCCAGCCGTACAGCCGCTGGAGCGTCACGGCGCAGTGCGCCTGCAGCGGCGCGACCGGCGCCGGATGCCCCGTCACGACTCCCACGGCCGGGGGCGTCACCGGACCCATCCCGGGACCCATCGACTCCACGGTGTTCCTCCGATCAGAGAGCGGCACCGGCCGGCACCGGGACCTGCTGCGCGGCCTGCTGGTGCGGCTGGCCGTAGGCCTGGCCATAGGCCTGGCCGTAGACCTGCGACAGCGACTGCGTGGTCAGCGGGACCTGCTGCCCGTACGCCGCCTGGACGTGCTGGGGCATCACGGGCTGGATGCCGAGGTGCAGGGCCTGCTGGCCGGGGTGCTGCGCGTACGCCTGGGTGGCGTACGGCTGGCCGTAGACCTGCGGGATCTGCTGGGCCTGGGCCTGGATGGCCTGCAGCGCCTGCAGAACCTGCGGCGGAAGCATCTGCTGCTGCACCTGCTGCTGGATCTGCTCACGGACCTGGTGCTGGTAGAGCACGCCCTCGAGCATCTGGCGGGCCGCGGGAGCGCCGTACCGCACGCTGTACCGCGCGACCTTGGTCCAGAAGGTCACCGGGCTCACCAGGTGCTCCTGCGGGAGGATCTGCTCCTCCTGCTGGATCATCGCCAGCGGCGACAGCTGCTGCTGCGCCGCCGGGATCTGCTGACCGAGCTGGAGGGGCGAGATCTGCTGCTGAGCGCCGTACCCCAGCGTGGTCGCCATGGACGCGGGGTTCATAGTGGTGAACGTCATTGTCACTCCTTCGGAGCCAGTAGGTCCGGCCCATCGCCGATGTGATTACATCGCGTGACAGATCGGTTGCACAACGTTATAGGCGTAATGAGTGGTTATGGCCGACTTGGCACTCGGGCTCGGTGACGCAACCGACCGCTCGGGTCATACTCCGGCTTGGAGGTGTCGGCATGACACAGAGCGCTGAGCGGCGCACCTGGTTACGTGGATCGTTCCTCGATCTGCTTCCGGCGGTGGTGAGTAAGGAACTCATCCGCCTCGGCTCCCTGCTGGCTTATCCGAACCGGCACGTGCTGATCCGGGAAGGCGACCCCGGGCGCGCGGTCTACCTGCTGATCGACGCGCTGGTGAAGGTTACGGCCCTCGCGGAAAACGGCTCCAGGGCGCTCCTTTCGATCCGGGCGGACGGCGACGTCGTCGGTGAGATGGCCGCGCTGACGGACCACCCCCGGATGGCCACGGTTACCACCTGCAGGCGATCTCTCGTCTGCGTGCTGAAGGGTCCTGTCTTCACCGCCTATCTCGCCCGCACCCCCGAGGCCGCCGCCGCCCTCAGCCAGGTCGCGATCGACCGGTTACGGTTCGCGAACAGGCGGCGCCTCGACTTCGCGGGCTACGAGGCCGACGTCTGCCTGGCCCGGGTCCTGGTAGATCTCGCCGTGCAGCACGGGCGGCCCCACCATGAGGGGATCGATATCGGAGTGCCGGTCACCCAGGCCGAGCTGGGCGAACTCGTCGGAATAAAGGAACGCACGGTGCAGAAGGCGATGCACGACCTGTCCGCCCGTGGTCTCGTGCTGCAACGGCACCGAGGCGTAGTCATCAGGGACCTCAACGGCCTGACCGACTTCGCCGACCTGCGGCTCCAATCACCCGGTTGAAAGCCGCATCAATGCGGGTTCCGAAAAGCCCGCCGGAGTCATCGTGGTCCGGCCGACACAGACCAGCCAGGAGGCACGATGACTCACCCTCCCATGCCCACCTCGCACGCGATGATCGCGGTGGACATCGAGAAGTACAGCGAGCGCAACGACCAGCAGCAACTCCACCTTCAGGAAACCCTCGTTCGGGTGCTCGACGCCGCCGCGGCCGATGCCGGTCTGGACAGGTCGACGTGGGCCGAGCGGCAGCCGCAAGGGGACGGCGAGTTCTCCTGGCTCCCGCCCCATGCGCACCTCGGTGTGCTGGTCGGCGGCTTCGTCCGCGAGCTGGACGGGCAACTCGGCCTGTACAACCGGCGCCACGCCGGTGCGTTCTGGACGCGTATGCGCCTTCGGATGGCCGTCCACTTCGGCCCCGTACATCTGGGCGCCCCCAACGGGGTCGCCGGCCGCCACGCCGTACAGCAGGCCCGGCTCCTCGACTCCGCCCCCGTGCGGCGGGCCCTTGACGCCTGCCCGGCCGCGGACCTGGCCCTCATCGTCTCCGACCGCGTGTACGACGACTACATCCGCCAGGGACTGGGCGAGCCGCATGCCTACCGGCCTGTCCATGTCCGGGTCAAGGAGCACTCCTGCACCGCGTATCTGCACGTGCCCGGTCACGATGTCGACGAGCTCGGCGCTTTGAACCTCTTCGATGACGAGGGGCCGGACCTGCCCGAGACGGGCCATGCGGGGGCGAACCTCGACCGCAGCGGAGATCGGCCGCGCGCCTCCACGATCGTTTACGGCGACCAGATCGGCGGCCCCTCGCACCGTGCAAGCAGTGGCGGCACCGTCAACGTCGTCGGCGGCGATCAGAACAACCGCCTCTGGCACGAGGGACAGTAATGGCGGAGCCCGCAGCCCCCACCATCGAACCCGGGCACGGCGAGAAAGAACACAAACCTGGCAAAGGTGCGGAGCAGAACTCCCAGCGTGACCTGCGTGAGGAGCTCAACGAGCAGCGGAAGCGAAGCCGGATCTCCGCGCAGAACCTGGACGCCCTCTACGCCGACACCGTCATCGGCGGTGACGACATTGCGGGAGCCTCCCACCGGGCGACCGACGGCGGCACGGTCAACGCTGCAGGACGGGACCAGTACATCATCGGCTCGTCGCAGGAGGACAAGGCCGTTTACAGCGTCGGCGTACCGTCGCGCACCGTCGGCGTCGTACGTCGTTGCCACGTACCAACCGAGTCCTACCGGACGTTGGTCCGACGTCTCCGTGACGAGCACGTGCTGTTGTTGCGCGGAGAGCAGCACAGCGGGCAGCCGACTGCCGCCCTGGCCGCCCTCGCACGCTGGACCGGCGATGCCGGGCGTCTCGCCTGGCTTCATCTGAAGCGGGACCCCTTGCGCCTCGTTACCGCCGACCTGCGCGACGGGACGGGGTACCTCCTCGTGGCAGGCGACGACACGACCTGGACCAGCCATGCCGACCAGGTGCTTGGACACCTGTGCAGAATCGCCGAACGGGTCGGGGCACGCATCATCGTCCTGGCCGGTCCCGAGTTCCCCGAGCACGACTGGGCCGTGAAGCACGAACCTGCTCCCCTGGACGGCGTGTTCGCCAACTGGCTGGTCCACGAGCTGTACGAGGGCGGCGAGGCCAATCCCCAGGAACAGGCCGACAAGACGGCGGGTGACGAACTAGTCCGGGAGAAGCTGGCCGGCTACCGGCGTCCCCGCGAGGCGCGCGCTCTCGCCCTGCAGGTGGCAGCCGGCCTTCTGCACGGCCGGTCCGTCAGCGAGATTCTGGAGGGATTGCCCGAGCAGAGACGCCTCAGGGCGCGGAATCTGCTTACCAAGGACACTCCCCGGAGGGCACGGAGTTTTTTGATCGCCAGTGCTGTTCTCAGCGGATCCGCAGCGGCCGTCGTCGCCACGCAGACGCTGAGACTGGCGACTCTCATCGAGGAGGAACTGGCTCGGCAGACGACCGTCGAGCAGCCGCGTCGGCACCACCTGTGGGAGTGGCTCAGCGACTGGACCGAGGACACGGGTATCAGGGTCAAGGAGACCGGCCGGGGCGGCGACGGGCAGGTCATCGAGTTCGACGAGCCCCCGATGGCCGGTTCGATCCTGCGTGTCGTCTGGGAGGAACAGCCCACGATCCATGAGCCACTGCTGACCTGGCTGCAACAGCTGACGGAGAACGAACAGTTCGACATTCGCATGAAGGCGGCCGAGGCCATTGGGCTTCTGGCTACCTACGACTTCATCGTCGTCGGTGACCGCTTCCTTGAGGAGTGGCGGGACAGCGACAAGGTCCAGCGACGCGAACTTGCCGCCTGGACGCTCGCCTCAGCTGCACGGGATCCGCAGGTGGAGCCAAGGGTTCTCGAGTGCCTGCGCCGCTGGGCCCACAACGGCCGAAAAGCCCAGTCCGTCGTGATCCGGGCTTACGGCTCATGGCTGGGAGCGCGCCATGTCGAGAAGGCCCTGAGCGTTCTCGGCGGCATCGCGAAGACGTCGGGTCATGTCCTTGCCGGGAGCGTCGCTCGCGCCGTCTCTCAGATCCATCAGCTGGGGGTCGGCATAACCTTCCTGTACGAAGCCGAGCACGCCGAGGTCCCGGAGAACACGCGAAGAATCATCGCCGCCCTCGTGGAGTGGTCAAGCGATCCTGAGTCGAAGGGACCGCCCCGAGCCGCCGCCCTCGCCTTCGTACGACTGCTCGCATCCCCCGACGCGATCCGGGTCATCGACCTGGCGGCCGATCCCGGCGGGGCCGCCGATCTCGTCGCACTGTGGCGCCACATTCTTCTCCACGGGGTCACCCGCGGAGAAGACGCAGCGCTCACACCGGAGGCGTGGGACCTGCTGAGCGACTGGCTCGGCAGGTGGGAGGCAGACCCCGGAGTCCGACACGTCCTCTCCGAGGTCCTCGCTCCGCCATCCGACGAGCTGCGGATGTCTCTGTCGTTCCACCTCCGGCTATGGGGCCGGATCGGAAAAGTCGACCCCGAAGTCGCGGCCCGGCTCGCCGCGCTCGTCGAAAGGAGTTGAGCGTCATGTGGCTCATCCGATACAGCCTGCCCGCCGGTGGCCTCGACACGGCGGAGAACGTGAGCGAGTTCTCGTTCACCGCCCCGGCGCGGGGGGATGTCTTCGATTTCGACGTGACGGTAACGCTGTCCTGGTCGGCGCGCGGCCGTCGCTGGCAGGGAGGCCCCGACACAGGCGAGCGCGACCACGTTCAGGGACGCCTTCGGGCCGAGACACGGGCGATAGCACGGCGGCACTCGCCGTACCACTCGGAGATCGCCGAGCGCGAGGTGAACGATGCGCTCGGCAAACTCCTCGGAGAGCTGCCGACGCATGACAGGCAGGTGATCCTGCGGTGGACGGCACAAGCGGAGGTGCGGCCCTGCGAGGATTTGCGCGCGCTGCAGCGGGAACGGGCACGCCGCCTCTACGAGATCGACTGCGAGGTCGCGGAGGCGAAGCGTCGCGCGGAGACGGCGGAGGAGATCCGCGCGGCCTGGGAACGCTTCCTGACCGGGGCGCGCAGGAGCGAGCTGACCAGATACGCCATGCGCCTGGCCGAGCAACCGCAGGCCAGGGCCGAGATCATCGCGGAGATGCTGGACAAGAGTGAAGACACCGCCGCGCACTTCATTCAGAAACTCGACAAGCTGATGACCCTCCATGAGAGAGGCAACCTCCTGGAGCTGCTCCTCGGGAGCGAGACCGCGCTGCGGAGCGCGATGACAGCGCTAGGATTGCCGGTTCGGCCCCTTGACCCCGACCCGCTGCTGCCGAGCGGGTTCGGTCAGCCATAGAAAGCTCCTACGGCCAGCCAGAGCAGGGTGGCAACGAGCATGAGGGCCGTCCACGGCAGCGCACGTCCCACCCTGCGGTGCTTCTCACGGCTCAGGTCGGCCAGGGTGCCCACGAGGAGCCACGCCTCCTGTTCCTGCTGCGGGACGCTCACCCGCGACGTCACACGCGCGGGACCGGCCAGGCCGAACCTGTTCGGCCCGCCGGGTCCGCCCAGGCGAGGACGTAGGCCCTGGACAAGGTGATAGCCGGCCACGAGGAACCCCGCGACGTAGAGCGTGATCAGAACAATGGCGACCACGCTCAGCGCGGCAGGGGCTCCCGGTGCTCGCAGACCGGCCAGCGCCCCCATCTGCGTGGCCGCCACGGCCGCAGCCCCGAGGTGCACGGTGGTGACGGTGGCGACCTTGGCGTCCGCATGCTGCACGTAACCCTGAAAGGTGCCGAGCGTCGTAAGCGCTACGGTCAGCGCCTCAACGGGAGTCATTCCGTCCTTGGACCGGCCCATACGATCCCTCCTAATCCGTCTCACTGGAGCGAATCGCAGATCCGGAGGCGAAGGACCGCACCAGTGCGGGTTCACAACCGACACGTCTCTTTGCCTTGACGAAAATAATCGTCGGAAGTCATGCTGGGGACATGAAGGATGTGGCGGTGATCGAGGACCCGGCGGCGGCGGAGGCCTCCCTGGATCCGATCCGGGTGCGGTTGCTCGCCGAGCTGGCGGAGCCCAACTCGGCGACGATGCTGGCGGCCAAGATCGGGCTGCCGAGGCAGAAGGTGAACTACCACCTCAAGACCCTGGAGCGGCACGGCCTCGTGGAGCTGGTCGAGGAGCGCCGCAAGGGCAACGTCAACGAGCGGGTCATGCGGGCGACGGCGGCGTCGTTCGTGATCTCTCCCACCGCGCTGGCGTCGGTCGCGCCCGATCCGTCGCGCTCGCCCGACCGGCTGTCGGCGCGCTGGCTGCTGGCCCTGGCCGCCCAGCTCGTGCGCGACGTCGGCACGCTCATCACCGGCGCGTCCCAGGCGCGCAAGAAGCTCGCGACGTTCGCCGTCGACGCGCAGGTGCGCTTCGCCTCGGCCGCCGACCGGGCCGCGTTCGCCGAGGAGCTGTCGGCCGCCGTGGCCGCGCTCGTCAGCAAATATCACGACGAAACGGCCGAGGGCGGGCGCGAGCACCGCCTGGTCCTCGCCGTCCATCCCGCCGTCCCCCGGACGGTTTCCCCCCAAAGCGACGAGGAGGCCTGATGGCCCACGAATTCGAGCTCAGCAAGGAAATCGAGCTGGACGCGACGCCGGAGCAGGTCTGGGAGGCCATCGCGACCGGCCCGGGCGTGGACTCCTGGTTCATGGGACGCACGGAGATCGAGCCGGGCGAGGGCGGCCGCGGCCGGTTCACCATGTTCGGCGGCACCGAGACCTCCACCGTGACCGCCTGGGAGCCCGGCAAGCGGTTCGCGTACCGCAGCGACGAGAACCCCGACGGCCTCTTCATGGCGATGGAGTACCTCGTCGAGGGCCGCGACGGCGGCAGCACGGTCCTGCGCCTGGTCCAGCACGGCTTCCTCGGCGACGACTGGGAGACCGAGTACGAGGCGATGGTCACGGGCTGGGACCTGTACCTGCACAAGCTCGCGCAGTACCTCAGGTACTTCCGCGGGCGGCCCGTCACGGTCGTGTCCGCCGCCCGCCCCCACGCTCCGGAGAGCGAGAAGGCATGGACGGCGATCAAGGACGAGCTGGGCCTCGCCGGCACGGTCCGCGAGGGCGACCCGGTGCGGCTCGCGGTGGACGGCCTGCCCTCGGAGGACGGCGTCGTCGACTACGCGGCCCTGCCGGACTTCCTGGGCGTGCGGACCGCCGACGGGCTCTACGGGTTCATCCACTCCGGGCCGAAGCGCGGGAACGTGCTGGTCCTCGGGCACCACATCTTCGCCGAGGGCACCGGCCGGGAGCGGGCCGAGAGCGCCTGGCAGTCCTGGCTCGCCCGGCTCTTCCCCTGAGCACGCCGGACTCCTGACCGCCAAGGACCTGACGACGGCGCGGCAGGCCTGCCCGACGACGGGGCCGGACCACGACCGGCCGGCGGGGCAGCCGGGCACGGGCCACCGTCAGGCCCAGATGGCACAGGGGACGCCGTCGGAGAAGATCTCGGGAGGATCGGGCAGGGGCCGGGCCCGCCCCGCGGCCACCAGCAGGGCGGTCCAGGCGGCGGCGCCCGCGTCCAGCACGTCGTCCACCCCCGCCGCCGCCCCGGCCCGGCCGAGGTCGCCCGCGAGCACGACGCCCGCCGCCGCCAGCAGTTCGCGCCGGCGCTCGGCGCCCGCCCACGTCGTCTTCGGGTGCGGCAGGGGCTCCCCCGCGAGCCGGGCGAAGCTCAGCTCGGGGTGGATCTCGACGACCCGCCTGCCCGCCTCCCGCACCCAGCGCTCAACCTCGAACAGTTTCTCCTTGAGCCCGAACGCCTGGCGGGAGACTCCTTCCCCGGTCAGGCGGCGGTTGACCGCCACGGCCGAGGCGTGGTCGTCCGCCTCCAGCGCGGCGCGCGCCGGGGTCATGAACACCGACCGCCATCGGGGACCGAGCTCCGCGCGCGCCAGCACGTCGGCCCGGCGCCGGCCCCGGCCCGGCGGACCGCCGGGGTGGCCGTCGGGCAGCCCGATCGGCATGTCCACGGCCACGACGGCGACCTCGCCGTCCGCGTCGGCCGCCGCGACCAGGTCGGCGATCCGGGCCGCGAAATAGGCGCGCGCCGCGCCTGCGTCGCCGGGGCCGGCGGGCGGGACCACCCCGATCCAGCCCGCCCTGCACGCGTCGACGCCGAGCACACGAGCACCGTTCATATGACCATGCTCACCCCTGGCGGGGAACGACGTGTCCGAAGCGGAACAGGTTCGCCGGGTCGTAGACCTCGCGCAGCTTCACCAGCCGCCGCAGCGTCTCCTCGGGCCAGGCCCGGGAGATCTGCTCGGGGGCCAGGGCGCCGCCCTGGAAGTTGATCTGCGCGCCACCGGTGGACCAGGGCGCGGCGGCCTCGACCACGGCCCGTACGGCGGCGGGCACGGCCGTGTCCATCAGCTCGGGCACCGGCGCGCCGATGGCCAGCAGCGTGAAGGCGGCGTCGCGCCCGCCCACGGCGTTCGGCTCCTTGGGCTGGCGGGCGAGCGCGCCGCCGAGCTGGCGCAGCTCGACCACGGCCAGCGGGACCTGCGCGGCCGGCCCGGCGACCGCGAGCAGCGCCTCCACGGTCTCGGCGGTCAGCTCGCGCAGCAGCGCGCCCCGCTCCGCGACCGGCATGGGCTGGGTCGGGTCCCGGTGGATGGAGTCGATCGCCGCGTACGGCAGGGGCCCGACGGCGTCGAGCACCGGCTCGGCCACGGCCCGCATGGGGGCCAGCAGCGCCTCGGCCTCCTGCCCCTCTCCCACGTGGGCGACCCGCAGGTGGACCACGAACTTGCCGCTGAGCTGCGGCGGCAGCTCGGGCAGCGGGGGCAGGCGCAGCAGCGCGACCGAGGTGGTGGTGGTCTCCGGCAGCGTCTCGGTCCAGGTGCGGTAGGCGTGCAGGACCCGCCCGGCGTCCTCGGCGGCGAAGAACAGGCCGCCGCCGTACAGGCCGGTGAGCGGAAGCAGGTCGATTGTGATCGAGGTGACCACGCCGAACCCGGCCTTGCCGCCGCGCAGCGCCCAGAACAGGTCGGGCTCGCGGTCGGCGTCGGCGGTGCGGATCACGCCGTCCCCGGTGACGACGGTGAGCTCCCGCACGTGGTCGGCCGCGAAGCCGAAGGTCCGCGCGATCGGCCCGAGGCCGCCGCCGAGCGTGAAGCCGACCACGCCGACGCCGGTCGACGATCCGCACAGCGGTGCCAGGCCGTACGGCGCCGCGGCGGCGACGACCTCGCCCCACGTGCACCCCGCCGCGATCGTGGCGGTGCGGGCGGAGGGGTCCACCACGACCTCCCCCATGGCGCGGGTGCTGATCAGGACCGCGCCGTCGGCCGCCTGCACGGCGCCGTGGCCGGTCGCCTGCACGGCCACGGGCAGCCCGTGCTCGGCGGCGAGCCGTACGGCGGCGGCCACGTCGCCGGCGTCGCGCGCCGCGACGACCACGGCGGGCCGGTGGCGCACGGCGAGGTTGAACCCGGCGGCCTCCTCCTCGAACCCGTCCTGCCCAGGAGCCAGGACCAGGCCGGCGATCCGTCCCCGCAGCGCGTCTTCGATGGTGCTGTGCATGTCCGTCCTTCGGATGTCGTCGTCTGTGACGGGAACAGTTGTCGCATCGGGGTCTTGGTGTTCGCTTGCGCCGATCGGGCCGGTGTTCCGCCGTGCGGCAGAAGGCCGCCTAGAGATGTCCTAGTGGCTTCCAAGACCTCCCCCGCACGCTGGGGCGATGCCGCCGCCGTCCGACAAGAACCAGCCGCCGTACGACGGGGACCCGGGCCCGCCCGATCCCCGTCGCGATCCGGCGTCCGTCACCCGGCCGGGCGTCCGGCCCGACGCGCGCCCCCGCTCCGCCGGCGACCGACATGGCGGGTCCGGGCATGCCGGGTCCGGGCATGCCGCCGCGCCCGCCGGCACGCTGCTGCTGCGCGAGGTGCCGGCGCACCCGGGCGCGCCGGGGGCCCGTGTCATCGGCCCGGCGCTCGAAGAGGCTCTGCGCGTGGTGCCGGCCGCGCGGTGCCGCCTCTACGTGCTGACCGACCTCGCCCTCCCGTCCGGCGCCGCCCCGCTCGCCGCCGCGCTGCTCGAGACCGCGCTGCTCGAGACCGCGCTGCCCGAGGCCGGGACGCTGCCCGAGAGCGTGCTGCCCGAGAGCGGGGCGCAGCGGGAGAGCACCGGGGCGCCGGAGACCGGGACGCGGCGGCAGACCGGTGTCCCCGGGCACGTCCCGCGGTCGGCCCTGCTGCACGCGCTCGCCGTGGCCGCCCCGCACCACGGCCGGGGGCTGGGCCGCCGCCTGCTCGACGACCTGCTCATGGAGTTGCGCGCGGACGGCGTACGCGCCGTGTGGTTCCTCCCCGGCCCCGGTGACGAGGGCGTGTGCGCGCTGTTGCGGAGCGCCGGATTCACGGACGGAACCGGCTCCGGTTTACCTCCCGAGAACGAGCGGACATATGGGTATCATGAGCCAGAAATCCGACCCTGGGCCGCCTGGCTCGTTCGGGAGTTGTGATGCGCACGGGCATCGACGGCGCGCGCCCAGGGGCGCCGCGCCGGGGCCAGGGCCGGGACGGTCGTCAGGGCCCCGAACTGGACTTCCGCCTCCTCGGCACACTGGAGGTGGCCGACGGCACGGGGACGACCCTCGATCTCGGGCCCCGCAAGCAGCGTGCCGTGCTGGCGCTCCTGCTGCTGAACGCGCCCCACGTCGTGCCCCTCGACCAGCTCATCGACCGGCTGTGGCGGGACGAGCCGCCTTCGAGCGCCACGGGAACGCTCCAGGCGTACATCTCACATCTGCGCAGGACGCTCGAACCCCGGCGCAGCCCGCGCTCCCCCGCCCGGGTCCTGCGTACGCGGGAGCCCGGCTACCTGCTGGACATCGAGCCGGACCAGGTCGACGCCGAGCGGTTCGGCCGGGCGGCGGAGGCCGCGCGCGCCGCCCTGGCGGCGGGCCGCCCCGAGGAGGCCGAGCGGATCCTGGGCCCGGCGCTGGCGCTGTGGCGGGGCGAGCCGCTGGCCGACCTGGCCGACGAGCCGTTCGCCCGGTCCACCGTGGCCCGCCTGAGCGAGATCCGCCTGTCCGCCCTGACCGTACGCGCCGAGGCCCGGCTCGCCCTGGGACGGGCGGCCGAGGTGACGGTCGAGGTCGAGCGCCTGCTCGAACTGGACCCCTACCGCGAGGGCCTGTGGGCGCTTCTCATGCGGGCCCTCTACCGGGAGCGCAGACAGGCCGAGGCGCTGGCCGCCTACCAGCGCTGCCGCGCGCTCCTCGGCGACGAGCTGGGCCTCGATCCGAGTCCCGAGCTGCGGAGGCTGGAGCAGGCCATCCTCCTCCAGGACGAGTCGCCGGCCGGTGTGTGGGCCCCCGTGATCGCCGTGCCGCCGGGGCAGGGCCCAGGGGGCGGCGCGTCACCTGCGGAGGACGGCCGCGCGTACGGCGAGGCCGGTGACGAGATCGCCGGGGACGCGGCCGGAGGGGGACCGCTCGGACGGGGGCTGGTGGGGCGGGAGCCGCATCTGCGGCGCATCGCCGAGCGGCTCGACGACCTGCGCCGGGGCGTCGGCGGGGTCTTCCTGGTGAGCGGGGAGTCCGGCATCGGCAAGACCCGCCTCGCCGAGGCCGCCGCGAGCATGGCCGCCGAGCACGGGGCCGCGGTGGCCTGGAGCAGGTGCGTCGAGGGCAGCGGCGCGCCCGCGTTCTGGCCCTGGATCCAGGCGCTCAACGCCCTGGACGCGCACGACGCCCCGGCCACGGCCCTCGACGCGGGCGGCGCTCCGGGAACGGACCGCGCTCTGGTGACGGGCAGCACCCCGGAGACCGCCCGGGCTCCACGAACGGCCGGCACCCGGGGAACGGGCGACGCTCCGGGGACCGGCCGGGCGACGGCGACCGTCAAGGGCGGGGAGCCGGGCGGGGAGCCGGGCGGCGATCTCGCCCGGCTCGCCCACCGCCTCCTCGACGGCGACCGGACGGACACGGCCGACCCCGACACCGCCCGCTTCCTGCTGCACGACAGCGTGGCGCGGGCGCTGGCGCGGCGGGCCTCGGCCGCACCGGTCCTGGTCGTGGTGGAGGACCTGCACTGGGCCGACGCCGCCTCGCTGAAGCTGCTCACCTTCCTCGGCGCCGACCTGCACCGCGTCCCGCTCCTGGTGCTCGCCACCGTACGGCCCGAACCGGCGGTGGACAGGCAGGCGCTGACCGAGGCGCTCGGCGAGCTGACCCGCCAGCGCGGCACGGAACGGATGACCGTCGCTCCGCTCACTCCCGAGCAGATCGCCGACTACCTGCGCGAGGCGGGCCGGACCGGGCTCGGGCCGGAGCTCGCCCCCGCGCTGCACGACAGGACCGGCGGCAACCCGTTCTTCCTCGGCGAGCTGCTGCGCCTGCTGACCAGCACGCACCCCGGCGACCGGGTCGGCGTGACGGACGTGCTCGCGCTGGCGGTGCCCGACGGTGTGCGCGACGTGATCAACCAGCGGGTGTCGCGGCTGCCGGAGGACTCCCAGACTTTGCTGCGGGCGGCCGCCGTGATCGGCAGGGACGTGGGCGCCGACGTGCTGGAGACCGCGACCGGGGTCGGCGGCGCCCGGGTGATGATGCTGCTCGAACCGGCCGTCGCGACCGGGTTGCTGCTGGAGGTGGAGGGCGGCTGGGACTACCGCTTCTCGCACGCCCTCGTGCAGGAGGCGTTGTACTCCGGGCTCAGCCGCAGGCAGCGCGCCCAGCTCCACGGCCGGGTGGGCGAGGCCATCGAGACCCTGCGGTGGGGCGAGGCCGGCTCGCGGCTGCCCGCCCTGGCCCACCATTTCGGGCTGGCCGCCAGGGTCGGCTACGCGGACAAGGCCGTGTCGTACGCCGTCGAGGCGGCCGGGCAGGCGACGGCCCGGCTCGCCTACGACGAGGCCGTCCTGCACTGGGAGCAGGCCCTCGAGGCCTTCGCCGCCGGGCCCGCGGCGGCCCGCTGCGCCCTGCTGATCGGCCTCGGCAAGGCCCTGCGGGTGACCGGCGACGTGGAAGGGGCGCGCCGCGCGCTGGACGAGGCCGTGACGCTCGCGACCGGCGTCGGCGACGACGCCGCCGTCATCGAGGCGGCCACCGTCTTCGGCGGCGTGACCCTCTGGAACTGGCGCGCGTACGGCGTGGTGGACCGGCGCATGGTGTCCGTGCTGGAGGATCAGCTGTCCCGGCTCGGCCCGGAGGCCGTGCGCACCCGCGCGGAGCTGCTCGGCACGCTCGGCGTCGAGCTGTACTACGGCGAACGGCGCGAGGAGGGCCGCCGCCACGCGCTGGAGGCCGTGGAGCTGGCCCGGCGCACCGGCGACCCCCTGCTGCTGGCCCGCACGCTGAACAACTTCGTCATCGCGGCCTGGACGCCCGAGCACGAGGAGGAGCGCTACCGGGCGGCCGAGGAGATGCTGGGCCTGCCCGGCCTGCCCAGGGCCACCGAGATCGTCGCCCGTCTGCACCGCATGCCCAAGTTCCTGAAGGCGGGGCTGCTCGCCGACTACGACGCGGAGCTGGCCCGTTGCCTGCGGCTCACCGCCGAGGTGCGGATGCCGGAACTCGAGACGCAGGTCGCGTACGCCGCGGCCGGGCGGGCGATGCTGGAGGGCGACTGGGCGGAGATGGACCGGCTGGCGGCCCTGGGCACCGGCAGCTTCCGCCGCACCAGCCTGTGGGGGCCCGACGTCCTCAAGCTGATCTACGCGTTCTTCGCCGACTGGTGTCAGGGGCGTCCCAGCCCGTTGCTCGCGGAGCTGGTCGAGGCCGCGGGCGACGAGTCGAACCTGATCGCGCGGCCCACGGCCGTCCTCGCCGCGCTGGGGACCGGCGACCTCGACCTGGCCCACCGCCTGATCGACCGCTGGGGCGCGGCGCGGCCCCGCGACTGGACGTGGCAGTTCGTCTCCTGGCAGTGGGGCCTGGTCGCGGTCCGGCTCGGCCGGCCCGATCCCGGCGAGCTGCTCGCCGAGTTGCGGCCGATCGCCGGTGAGCTCATGACGATGGGCACCGGGTGCCTGTCGTGGGGGACGCTGCACGACGTGGTCGCGGGGCTCCTGCACCGGATCGGTGACGGCGCCGCCGCCCTGGCGCACGCCGAGGCCGCGTGGGACGCGCACCGGCGGCTCGGCCTGCCTCACCTCGTGAGCCGCAGTGAGGCCCTGCTGCGCGAGATCCGTGCGGGCGCGGCGGACTCCGGACGAGCCGGCGGCGCGGCCGGCTGACGCCGGGGCGTCCGGGCGCGGTGCCCGCTCCGGTTCCTGACCCGGCGCTGGGCGGGGTTCCGGACGCGGCCCGGGACGGGTTCCGGGCGCGGGCAGGTGCGGCACGCTCGCACCTGCGCCGCACCCGCTGTTGTCGAGGTGCTGCGGCGGGTTTTCCGCGCCATTGTGGGTGCCATGAGCCAGGAACAGGCGGGCCCGGGGCACGGGCACGGGCACGGGCGGGGTCATGGGCACGGTCACGGGCACGGGCGGGGTCCGGGGACGGGGACGGTCCGGGCGCGGGTGGCGCATCTGCTGCGCCCGCACTCCCACGAGGCCGCCGACAAGGTGGACCCGGTGATGGAGTCGTCCGCCCGGGGGATGCGCGCGCTGTGGGTGTCGCTGGCCGGTCTCGGCGCGACCACGCTGGTCCAGGCGGCGGTGGTGGCCCTGTCCGGGTCGGTCGCGCTCCTGGGCGACACCCTGCACAACGCGGCCGACGCCCTGACCGCCGTGCCGCTCGGGATCGCGTTCCTGCTGGGCCGCCGCCCGCCCACCCGCCGCTACACCTACGGGTACGGCCGGGCCGAGGACTTGGCCGGTGTGGTCATCGTCGTGACGATCGCCGCCTCCTCGATCGCCGCGGCGTACGCCGCGATCGGACGGCTCCTGCAGCCGCAGGAGGTCTCCCATCTGGGGGCCGTCGCGGCGGCGGCGCTGGTGGGCTTCGCCGGGAACGAGCTGGTCGCCCGCCACCGCATCCGCGTCGGGCGGGAGATCGGCTCGGCGGCCCTCGTCGCCGACGGGCTGCACGCCCGCACCGACGGTTTCACCTCACTGGCCGTGCTGGCCGGCGCCGGAGGGGCCGCCCTCGGCTGGACCTGGGCCGACCCCGCCGTCGGCCTGCTCATCACGGTCGCGATCCTGGCGGTGCTGCGGCAGGCGGCGCGGGAGGTGTGCCGCCGGCTGATGGACGCCGTCGACCCCGCGCTCGTGGACCGCGCGGAGGCGGCCCTGCGGGGGACGCCCGGCGTGCTCGGCCTGGGCCAGGTGCGGCTGCGCTGGATCGGCCACCGGCTCAGGGCCGAGTGCGAGGTCGTCGTCGACCCCGCGGTCACGGTGGTGGAGGCCCACCGGGTCGCCGCCGAGGCCGAGCACAACCTGATTCACGCGATTCCCCGGCTGACGGCCGCCATCGTGCACGCCGACCCGCTGGCCCGCGACGGTGTGGACCACCACGCCGTCCTCGACGGCCACCGGCACGACCACCCTCCGGCCGGCCTCGTCCGGCACCGTCCCGGATGACCGGGCACGAGACGCGCGGCGGACCTGCGCCAGGACGCGACGGCGCCAGGACGTGACGGCGCCAGGACGTGACGGCGCGACGGTGCGCAGGCGTGACGATCTGTTCAGGGGCGGGGCATCGCCATGGCGTTGGGGAAGGGCAGTCCTCCCCGGTCGACGATCCGTGCGGCGAGCGGGCGCAGGAGCCGTGCGAGCCGGGCCACCCCGGTCTCGCCCAGGGCGTCCATCGGCGCCCGCGCCAGGCGTTCGGTGAGGGCCTCGACGGCGTCGCGCTCCCGGCGGCCCCTCTCGGTCATGACGCCCTCGCGGTCGAGCACGCCGCGCTCGCGCAGCCGGCCGGTCGCGGCCCGCCACTCCCCCTCGGTCCATCCCCGGTAGGCCCGCTGCTCGGGCGGCACGAGTCCGAGCGCCGAGGCGACGACGTTCGCCTCGCAGCCGTCCAGTCCGGCGGTGACGAGGGCCGCGACGTGCCCGTCGCCGCGGAACTCGCGCAGCGCGGTGAGCGCGTGCCACAGCGCGGCGAGCGGCTCGCCGGGCGGCGGCAGGGCGGCGTGCGCCGCGAACAGCACCCGCCCGGCGGCGGGGCAGGCCTCCACCGCGGTCCGCGCCAGGCCCGCCGCCTCCCGCACGTCCGCGTGGTCGGCGAGGCCCCCGAGCAGACGGCGCAGGCACCGGCCGGCTACCTCCAGGCGCGCCTCGATCGCCTGCTCCGGCGGGCAGAACCGCCAGGCGTCGGGGATCGCACGGGCGACCATCGCCGGGGCGAAGTTGTAGAACGCGGCGGTGACGACCTGTGGGGAGGCCGGGCCGAGCGCGGCCGACCTGGAGGCGAAATACCCCATCCAGAAGCCCTTGAGCCCTGCCGCGGCGTAACGCTCCTTCGCCTCGGGGGCGAAGTAGACCGGGGCGTGGCAGCACTCGATCAGCCGCCAGATCTCGTCCATGCCCGCCAGGCTAGATCACCCCGTACGGCTGCCGCCGCGGGGCGGGTGGAAGCCGTACGGGCACGCGTCGGCCGCCCCTACCGGGCCCCGGCGCCGGCCGGCTCGCCGATGCTCGGCGTCGTCGTAGGCGGCGAGCGCGGGGTCAGAACCAGCCGCGGCGCCGGGCCATGGCGGCCAGGCCGTCGCGCAGCGTCTGCTCCACCGCGCCGGGGTGGTCGCCGTACCCGACTCGGAAGCGGTTGTAGACGTCGTGGCTGGAGGTGAGGAAACCGCCCCGCTTGTCCGCCTCCAGGATCACGTCCATCGAGTGCGGCCCCGCGATGAAGGTCAGCTCCAGCTCGTTGAAGTGGCGCCGCCACTCCGGCCCGGCGTGATACTCGATCTCCTGGTAGAACGGCATGGCCGAGCCCCGGAGCGTGCCACGCTCCAGGTCGGCCCGCTTGAAGTGGAAGCCCATGCGGACGAGCGCGCCCAGCAGGTGGTCCTGGGCCGGCAGCGGGTTGACGAACAGCGGGTCGAGGTCGCCCTTGTCGAGCGCGCCCGCGAGGGCCAGCTCCGTCGCCACGCCCAGCCGCATGCCGGGCAGCGGACGCCCGCCCACCGCGCTGACCGGGGTCTCCCACGGCACCGGGATCGCGAACGGCAGCGCGCGGGCCTCCCCCGCGCGCAGGTCGAACGGCCCCGACACCGGCGCTCTCAGGAAGCTGTAGGTCGCGTGGTGTTCCTGGTCGCCGCGCTCGACCTCCACGACGGCGGTGAAGTCGACGGTGATCCCGTCCACCCTGTGGTCGGACGACCCGCCCCTGAAGCGGACCTCGCCGTGCAGGGTCTCCCCCGGGCGCACGTGGGGGTCGCGCAGCACCGTGTCGACCTCGACCCCGGCCCCGAACGCGGCCATCAGCTTGCGGAACACCGATCACTCCCTTGGTCGCGGACCGTTCACCGCTGCCAACGACCCGTTCCGCCGCCCGGTTCCCCGTACAGAGGTGTCCTTTCCGGGCCGTTCCGATCGTCGTACGGACATGATGGGATACGGGCCCGAGGAGGACGGATGAAGTACGTGCTGCTCATCTGCGGCGACGAGTCGGCGGCCGAGCACGCCGAAGACGGATGCGGCGGATGGTCCGAGACGATGGCGGAACGCGGCGTGCTCCGGGGAGGCGCCGGGTTGCGCCCGCCGGGCGACGCCACCACGTTGCGCGTGCGGGAGGGCGAGGTGCTGCTGTCGGACGGGCCGTTCGCCGAGACCAAGGAGCAGCTCGGCGGGTTCTGCCTGATCGAGTGCGCCGACCTGGACGAGGCCATCGAGATCGCCGCCGCCCATCCCGCCGCGGCGTACGGCACGATCGAGATCCGGCCGCTCACAGAGCTGTGACGTCGCCGGTCGAGGCCGCCGTCGACCGGGCCTTCCGGGAGGAGTGGGGGCAGGTCGTGGCCACCCTCATCCGCTGGACCGGCGACTGGGACCTGGCCGAGGAGTGCGCGCAGGACGCCTTCGCCCAGGCCCTGCGCACCTGGCGGCGTGACGGCGTGCCGCGCCGCCCCGGCGCGTGGCTGACCACGGCCGCCCGCAACCGGGCCGTGGACCGGCTGCGCCGGGCGGCCACCGGCGCCGCCAAACTACGGGAGGTGGCGGACGTGCTCGCGGCCCGGGACGGCGACGCCGCCGACGAGCCGGGCGTGCCGGACGACCGGCTTCGGCTGATCTTCACCTGCTGCCATCCGGCGCTCGCGCTGGAGGCCAGGGTGGCGCTGACCCTGCGCACCCTCGCCGGGCTCACCACGGCCGAGATCGCGCGGGCGTTCCTGGTCGGCGAGCAGGCGATGGCCAAGCGGCTGGCGCGGGCCAAGCAGAAGATCCGGCACGCGGCCATCCCCTATCGGGTGCCGCCGGCGCATCTGCTGCCGGAGCGCCTCCCGGCGGTGCTCGCGGTGCTGTATCTGCTGTTCAACGAGGGCTACTCGGCGACGGCCGGCGCCGGTCTCGTACGGCACGACCTCGCGTCCGAGGCGATCAGGCTGGCCCGGGTGCTGGTGCGGCTGATGCCGGAGGAGCCCGAGGCGGCGGGCCTGCTCGCGCTGATGCTGCTGCACCACGCGCGCCGCGCCGCGCGGCTGGACGATGCCGGTGACCTGGTGGTGCTGGAGGACCAGGACCGCGGCCGATGGGACGCCGGCCGGATCGCCGAGGGCGTGGCCCTGCTGGACGGCGCGCTGCGGCGCGGGCGGCCCGGCCCCTACCAGGTGCAGGCCGCCATCGCCGCCTGCCACGCCACCGCCGCCCGCCCCGAGGACACCGACTGGGCGCAGATCGCCGTCCTGTACGGGCGGCTCGCCCGGCTGGTCCCCTCGCCCGTCGTCGAGCTGAACCGCGCGGTGGCGGTCGGCATGGCGCACGGCCCCGCCGCAGGGCTGGCGCTGGCCGACGCCCTCCGGGAGACGGGCGCCCTGGCCGGCTACCACCTGCTGCCCGCCGCCCGCGCCGACCTGCTGCGCCGCCTGGGCCGTACGGCCGAGGCGGCCGAGGCCTACCGGGAGGCGGCCGGCCTGGCCGCCACCGACGCCGAGCGCCGCTACCTCGCCCGCCGCCTCGCCGCCCTCGAACAGGTGTCCGTACGGGCCGTTCCCGATCGTCGGTAGATCGGACACGTACGGCACGAACGGAAGGGCGAAGACCGATGGACACGGATGTACGACGGCGGATAGCGGCGGAACGCCGCGAACTGGCCGACCTGCTGGGCGAGCTGCCGCAGCGGTCGTGGGACGCGCCGTCGCTGTGCGCGGGGTGGAGGGTGCGGGAGGTGGTCGCGCACATGACGATGCCGTACCGGCGCTCCGCGCCGAGCGTGCTGGCCGGTCTCGTCCGGGCCCGGGGGAACTTCGACCGGCTGGCCGACCGGCTCGCCCGCGAGGACGCGGCGGCGCTCGGCCCCCGGGAGCTGACCGCGTGCCTGCGGGACAACGCCGGGCATCCCTGGCGGCCTCCGGGCGGCGGCTACGCGGGCGCGCTGTCCCACGACGTGATCCACGGCATGGACGTCACCGTGGCGCTGGGGATCGACCGGCGGATTCCCGGCGACCGGCTGCGCGTCCTGCTCGACAACGCGCTGTCGCCCCGGAGCCGGAGGTATTTCGGCGTCGACCTGGACGGCGTTGAACTACGCGCCGACGACATGGACTGGTCGCTCGGGACCGGCACCCCCTTGACCGGCGCCGCGCAGGACCTGGTGCTGGTCCTGTGCGGCCGCCGGCTGCCGGAGGGACGGCTGCGCGGCGAGCCCGCCGCACGCTTCACCCGCTCCGTCCGCTGAACGCGCCGCTTCGGCCGCTGGTCGCAGAAGCCGGGGAGGTCTGTGCCTTTTCGGGCGTCGTGCGCGTTAACGTGCTCGAGATCACGGACCTCTCCGGTCGGAGCGACGGGGCTCCCGGTGAGGTCTCCTCCGCTCTGAGCACTCCTGGAGGCCCTTTCATGCCGTCCCGCTCCGGTTTCGATCCCGACCCGCTGATCAGGAAGCACCGCACCGCCGGCGCCACACTCACCGTGACCGCGGACGGAGCGCCGCTCGCCGGCCGGGAGGTCGTCGTCGCGCAGCGCCGGCACAAGTTCCTGTTCGGCTGCATCGGGTTCGACTTCATCCCGCTGGCCAACGGCGATACCTCGGCGGGCACCGGCGAGCGGCGGTCACTGGGCGAGTCCCCCGCGGCCGGGTCGCAGGAGGTCGCCGACCTGTGGTTCGACCTGTTCAACTTCGCCACGCTGCCCTTCTACTGGGGGCAGTTCGAGCCGGTCCGGGGACGGCCGCAGACCGAGCGGCTGCTCACCACGGCGCGGTGGTTCGCCGACCGGGGCGTCCCGGTCAAGGGACATCCGCTCGCCTGGCACACCGAGACCGCCGGCTGGCTGATGGACCTGTCGAACGCCGAGATCGCCAAGGCCCAGGTGGACCGGATCCGGCGCGACATGACCGACTTCGCCGGCGTCATCGACATGTGGGACGTCATCAACGAGGTCGTGATCATGCCGATCTTCGACAAGTACGACAACGGGATCACCCGGATCTGCCGGGAGATCGGCCGGATCCCGATGGTCCGGATGGTCTTCGACGCGGCCCGCGAGGCCAATCCCCACGCCACGCTGCTGCTCAACGACTTCGACATGTCCGCGGCGTACGAGTGCCTGATCGAGGGCGTCCTGGAGGCGGGCATCAAAATCGACGTGCTCGGCCTGCAGAGTCACATGCACCAGGGCTACTGGGGTGAGGAGAAGACGCTCGCCACGATCGACCGTTTCGCGCGGTACGGCCTGCCCATCCACTTCACCGAGACGACGATCGTCTCCGGCCACATCATGCCGGAGGAGATCGTCGACCTGAACGACTACCAGATCCCCGAGTGGCCGAGCACGCCCGAGGGCGAGGCCCGGCAGGCCGACGAGGTCGTGCGCCACTACAAGACGCTGCTGTCCCACCCGGCCGTGGAGGCGACGACCTACTGGGGCCTGTCGGACGGCGGCTGGCTCGGTGCCCCGGGCGGCTTCGTCCGCGCCGACGGCACCCCCAAGCCGTCGTACGACGCGCTGCGCTCGCTCGTCAAGGGCGAGTGGTGGCTGCCTCCGACGACGATGGTCACCGACGACGACGGCCGTGTCCGCTTCGACGGCTTCCTCGGCGAGTACGAGGTCACCGCGGGCGGCCGGACGGTCACGTTCGCCCTGGACGAGCCCGGTGACGCCGAAGTGGAGGTGTCCCTTTGACGTTCACCACCGGCCGCGGAAGATTTTTCGAGATTTCCGCGGGGAGGATGTCGAGAATCGGGGAGCCTGCTTCTACCCAGGGGTGAGCGCGCCCACGAGGGGCGGGCGGCAGGAGGAGCGGAACATGAAGTACATGCTGCTGATGCAGTTCGGCCCGCAGAGCGACATCGCCCCGATCGACACCTGGTCGCCGGAGGACGTCAAGGCGCACATCGAGTTCATGGGCGACGTCAACCGCGGGCTCGTCGAGGCCGGCGAGTTCGTCGACGCGCAGGGGCTGGCGATGCCCGACCAGGCGCGGATCGTGCGGGCCGGAGAGGGCGGCGTCCCCGTCGTCACCGACGGCCCCTTCCCCGAGACCAAGGAGTTCCTGGTCGGTTACTGGATCATCGACTGCGAGGGCCCGGAGCGGGCGTACGAGCTGGCGGGCCACATCTCGGCCGCGCCCGGCCCGAACGGCGAGCCGCTCAACATGCCCATCGAGGTGCGGCAGGTGATGGCGGCCCCGCCGCAGGAACTGTGACCGCCGCGCACCCGCCCGTCGACGACCTGCTGCGCCCGCTGGCGCCGCAGGTCGCCGGCGTGCTCACCCGGAGGTTCGGCGACTTCGACGCGGCCGAGGACGCGGTCCAGGAGGCGATGCTCGACGCCCTCGCCCAGTGGCCCGCCGAGGGCGTGCCGGACAACCCGAAGGGCTGGCTCGTCCAGGTCGCGTACCGGCGAATGATCGAGCAGGTGCGGGGCGAGCAGGCGCGCCGCCGCCGCGAGGAACTCGTGGTCGCGCGGTCGCCCGCCGACCACTGGATCTCCCCGGCCGCCGACCGGGCGCTCGGGACGGACGGGGACGACACGCTCGTCATGCTGTTCCTGAGCTGCCACCCCGCGCTGACGCCCGCGTCCGCCATCGCCCTGACCCTGCGCGCCGTCGGCGGGCTGACCACGGCCGAGATCGGCAGGGCCTTCATGGTGCCCGAGGCGACGATGGCGCAGCGGATCAGCCGGGCCAAGCAGCGCATCAGGGCCTCGCGCGTGCCGTTCCGCATGCCGGACCCGGGCGAACGCGCCGAGCGGCTCGCCGCCGTGCTGCACGTGCTCTATCTGATCTTCAACGAGGGGTACGCCGCCAGCGGCGCCACCGTCTACTACGAGGTGCGCGGCGCCGGCCCCGTGCTCCTCATCTCGCAGAGCGGTGAAGGGGACGCGGACCGGACCGCCGACCTGGTCCGCCATCTCGCCGCCGATCACACCGTCGTCACCTACGACCGCCGCGGCCTGTCCCGCAGCGTCATCGACGACCCCGGCCGGGGCGCGACCATGGCCGACCACGTCGACGACGTCCATCGCCTCCTCGCCGCCGTGACCGACCGGCCGGCGCACATGCTCGGATGCAGCTTCGGCGCCGCCATCGGGCTGCACCTGGCCGTCGCACATCCGGGACGGCTCGGCACCCTGATCGCGCACGAGCCGGTCGCCCCCTCGCTCCTGCCCGCCGCCGAACGGCTCCGGCACGTACGCGAACTGGAGGAACTGCAGGACCTCTACCGTGCGCGCGGCCTCGCCGACGCGTTCGTCAGGATCGCCGAAACGCTGGGCATCGACCCCGTCGCCCAGGACACCGAGCCCGGCCTGACCCCACGGCCCCTCGACGACCGGCGGCGGGCCGGCTTCGACTTCTTCATCCGCAACGACTTCACCGCGATCGCCCGCGACACGCTGGACGTCGCCGCGCTCGGGGACACGGCCGTCCGCGTCGTCCCGGCCTTCGGCCGCACCACGCCCCGGCACGTCTTCGACTACCGGTGCGCACAGGAGCTCGCGGCGCTTCTCGGCGTCGAGGCGAGGCAGTTCCCCGGCGGGCACAACGGCAACACGACCCACCCCCGCGCGTACGCCACCCGGATCCGCGAACTTCTGGCGACCTGAACCCGCGACCGGCCCGCCCATGGGCGGCGGCGCTCTTGACGTGGGATGACGCCGCGCTCTAGGTTGCTGCCGCAGTCTGACAGTTTTCGTCCGGAAATCGAAAATTTTCTGGGCGGCCGATATCCCGCGCGGACCGGGCACCGCACGGCTCGTCCGCGATCCCACCATTCGGAGTCCGTGTGAAGGTCCTCTACATCGGCGGCACCGGGACGATCAGCTCGGCCTGCGTGGCCGAGTCGGCGCGCCGGGGTCTCGACGTCCACGTGCTCAACCGGGGCCACACCGCCCGGCGCCGTCCGCTGCCCGACGGGGTCACGACGCTCACCGCCGACGTACGGGACCGCGACGCGCTCCGCCGGGCCCTGGCCGGGAGCGCGTACGACTGCGTCGTCGACTTCCTCGGCTACACGGCCGAGGACGCGGCGGCCAGGGTGGACCTGCTCGACGGCCGCACCGGCCAGTACGTCTACATCAGCAGCGCCTCCGTCTACCACAAGCCGGTGCGGCGGGCGCCGTTCACGGAGTCGACCACCCGGCGCAACCCCTACCTCGCGTACGCCAGGGACAAGATCGCGGCCGAGGACGTGCTGCGCCGCGCCTACGAGGAGCGTGACTTCCCCGTCACGATCGTGCGCCCCTCGCACACCTACGACGACGCGCATCCGCCGCTTCCGGGCGAGTGGACGGCGTGGGACCGGGTCGCGCGGGGTGAGGAGATCGTGGTGCCCGGCGACGGCACCAGCCTGTGGACGCTGACGCACGCGGACGACTTCGCGATCGGCCTGGTGGGCCTCGTCGGCGCCTGGCAGGCGGTCGGCGAGGACTTCCACATCACCTCGGGCGAGGCGCTCACCTGGAACGAGATCTACGAGGTCGTCGGGCGCACGGCCGGGACGCGGGCCCGGCTCCTCCACCTGCCCGCGGAGTTCCTGCCGATCGTCGCGCCGGACTGGTTCTGGTCCGACCTGATCGTCGGCGACCTCCAGCACACCGCGGTGTTCGACACCACGAAGATCAGGCGGTTCGTCCCGTCGTTCCGGCCGGTCGTCACGTGGGCGGAAGGGGCCAGGCGGCTGCACGCCCGGCGGTCCGCCCATCCGGAGGAGACCCTGCCCGACGCCGCGACCGACGCGGTGCTGGCCCGGCTGGCCGAAGGACATCGCCTCGCCGCGGCCGCCGTGGCACGGCTGGCACCGGACACCGCCGACGGTTCGTGACGGAAGGACGCATCCCGATGCCCCACGACGCCCGTGACGACCTGACGGTCCCGGACCCGGCGATGCGCCGGCCGTTCGGGCGCACCGGCCTGGCGGTGACGCCGATATGCGTCGGCACCAGTCCCCTGGCGAGCATGCCGGGACTGTACGGGTACGAGGTCGGCGAGGAACGCGCGCGGGCCACCGTGGAGGCCGTGTTCGACGGGCCCTTCAACTTCCTCGACACCTCCAACAACTACGGCGGCGGCAGCGCCGAACGGCGCATCGGCGCCGTGGTCCGCCACCGCGGCGGCGTCCCCGCCGGGTTCGTCCTCGCCACCAAGGTCGACGCGGACCCGGAAACCGGCGACTTCTCCGGCGAGCGCGTGCGCCGCTCGGCCGAGGAGAGCCTGGAACGGCTCGGCGTCGGCCACGTGCCGCTGCTGTACCTGCACGATCCCGAGTTCCACATCACGTTCGAGGAGGCCATGGCCCCCGGCGGGGCGGTGGAGGCGCTGGTCGCGCTGCGGGACGCCGGCGTCGCCGGCCACATCGGCATCGCGGGCGGCCCGGTCGGCCTGTTGCGCAGATACGTCGCGACCGGCGCGTTCGACGCCGTGATCAGCCACAATCGCTGGACTCTGGTGAACCGCGAGGCCGGCCCGCTGCTCGACGAGGCCCGCGAGCGCGGCGTCGCCTTCGTCAACGGCGCGCCGTACGGCGGCGGGATGCTGGTCAAGGGACCCGACGCCCAGCCCCGCTACGCCTACCGGGACACCGGCGAGCCGGTCCGGGACGCGGTCCGCGCCATGCGCGGGGTGTGCGACGCCCACGGTGTGCCCCTCGCCGCCGCCGCGCTGCAGTTCTCGCTGCGCGACCCCAGGATCGCCTCCACCATCGTCGGCGTCTCGGAACCCGGGCGGCTCGAGGAGACGCTGCGCCTCGCCGCCACCCCGATCCCGCCGGGTCTGTGGGACGAACTCGACCGGCACCTGCCCTCTCCCGCCGCCTGGCTGGACTGATCGCCTCCCGGTTGTCGGTCAGGGTTCCGCCAGGAGCCGGCCTGCCGTCATCGCTCCGTCGTCCGGGTCCGCGAAGACTGGGCCATGCGCAAAACCCTCCTCGCGGCGGCCGCTCTCGCCGCGTCGCTCGCCGCCGTAGTCGCACCGCCCGCACTGGCCGCCCCCGCACCGGCGGGCTCCGGCAAGGGGCCGGCGGTGACCTTCGCCCTCATCGGCGACACGCCGTACGGCGACGACCAGCGGGCCCGGTTCCCCGCCCTGGTCGACGTGATCGACTCCGACCCCGGCGTACGGTTCGTGCTGCACGCGGGCGACGTGAAGAACGGCTCGACCACCTGCGACGACGCCCGCTTCGCCGACCTCGCCGCGTTGTTCGGCACCTTCGCCGATCCCTTCGTGCTGACGCCGGGCGACAACGAGTGGACCGACTGCCACCGCGCCGCCGCGGGAGGCTACCTGCCCACCGAGCGCCTCGACGCGGTCCGCCGCGTGTTCTACCCGGTGCCCGGCCGCACGCTCGGCCGTCACCCGATGCCGGTGCTGTCGCAGGCCGCGGACCGGCGCCACCGTGACTACCGGGAGAACGTGCTGTTCACCAAGGGGCGCGTCGTGTTCTCCACCGTCCACGTCGTGGGCAGCGACAACGACCTGCAGCCCTGGTCCGAGCTCCCCGGCGGGGACCGTCCCGGCCTGCGGACGGCGGAGTTCGAGGCACGCAGGGACGCGGCGCTGGACTGGATCGACGCGACGTTCGAGCGGGCCCGCCGCACCCACGCGCCCGGCGTCCTGCTCATGATGCAGGCCGAGCCCGTGCAGACCCCCGGCTTCGCCGACATCCGCGCCCGCGTCGTCGCCCAGGCCCGCGCGTACGGCAGGCCGGTGCTGCTCGTGCACGGCGACGAGCACGTCTACGAGGTCGAGCCCGGGTATGCCGGGGTGTCGAACCTGACCAGGCTGGAGACCTTCGGCTCCACCGCGAGCCAGTGGCTGCGGGTCACGGCCGACCCCAGGACGCCGGCCGTCTTCTCCTGGCAGCCCCAGACGGTGCCCGGGGCCTGACCTCCGCCCGCCGATGACACTCACCGCACGCCGGCGCCACGTCGCGCTCTCCCCGGCCGGTCCGGAGGAGACCGGGCGTGGACGCGTCCCGGGGAGCGGCGCTCACAGGAGACCGGCGTCACGCACCTTCATCGCCACCTGGACCCGGTTGTCCGCGCCGAGCTTGGCGAAGATCCTGGTGATGTTCGCCTTCACGGTGGCGACGCTCATGTAGAGACGCTCGGCGATCTCGGCGTTCGACCTGCCGTTCGCCACCTCGACCGCGACTTCCAGCTCCCGCTCGGTGAGCCGGGCCAGTTCCTCCTTCGCCACCGGGAGGGCCGGCCCGGACCCGCCGGTCGCCGCGGCGATCACCTGCCGGGCGACGCTCGGCGACAGCACGGGCTCGCCCTTCGCCACGGCGCGGACCGCCTCGATCATCCGGGGTGGCGGGGTGTCCTTCAGCAGGAAGCCGTCGGCGCCGAGCCGCAGGGCCCGAAGCACCATGTCGTCGGCGTCGAACGTGGTGAGCACGAGGATCCGCGGCGGGCCCGGCTGCGCCCGCAACAGCTCGGTGGTGACCAGCCCGTCCTGGTTGGGCATCCGGATGTCCAGCAGCACCACGTCCGGGCGCAGCTCGCGGACGACCTCCATGGCGCGCAGCCCGTCCTCGGCCTCGCCGGCGAGGTCGAAGTCGGGTTCGCCGCCGAGGATGAGACGCAGCCCCGTCCGCACCATCGCGTCGTCATCCACTATCACCAGCCGGGTCACGCTCCACAGCCTCCCATGGCAATCGGACATCGAGGATGAACCGCCCGTCCTCGATCGTATGGCTGAGGGTTCCGCCGGCCATCCTCGTCCGCTCCGCCAGGCCCACCAGGCCCAGCCTTCCCCCCGGACCGGGGGCCGAGCCGGGGCGCGCGGGGTTCGTCACCCGGATCCGCAGGTCCTCCCCCGGCCGTCCGCCGAGCTCGGCGGTGACCCGGGCGCCCGGCGCGTGCTTGCGCGCGTTGGTCAGCGCCTCCTGCACGATCCGGTACGCGTGCCGGCCCGTCTGCGCGGGCAGCGACTCCCGGCCGTCGATGCCGTCGTCCACGTCGACCCGCTGACCGGCCGCGCGGACCTCGGCGAACAACGCGTCCAGATGGGCCAGATTGGGCTGCGGCGCCTCCACGGCGCCGTCGTCGCGGAGCGTGCGCAGCACCGTGCGCAACTCGTTGAGCGACTGGTGCGCGTTCTCCTGGATGGCCAGCGCGGCCTCGCGCGTCTGCTCGGGGCCGAGGTCCGTCCGGTAGGCCAGGCCGCCGGCCAGCATCGCCAGCAGGGAGATCCGGTGCGCGAGCACGTCGTGCATCTCCTGGGCGATCTTCACCCGTTCCGCCAGCCGCGCCTGGTCGATCCGCTGCCGCTGCTCACGCTCGGCGGCCCGCGCCCGCTCGCGCAGGGACTGCTCCAGGTCGCGGCGTCCCCGCAGGTAGAGGCCGAACACGGTCAGCCCGCCGAGAGCCATCACCTCCATCACCCAGGCGATGATCACCGTCTGGGTGACGCCGTCCAGCGCCCCCCTGACGAGCAGGCACGCCGCGGACAGGGCCGCGACCGGAACGATCCGGCTCCATCGACGGTGGGTCACCAGGGAGACGTACGCGACCCAGGCGGGACCGATCGCCGAGGCCGAATACGCGGTCAGCAGGGCGGTCGCCAGGGCGATCCGCCACGGCCATCGTCGCCGCCACCGCATCAGGACGAGCCCGATGAGGGCCAGCCCCGTGTCGATCAGCGTCCGCATGAGCGGCTGGCCGTCGCTCAGGATGAGCCAGGCCACTATCGGCACGGCGCACAGGTAGCGCAGCGCGACGCCGCGCCTGTCCAGGGGCGGCTGGTTACCCGGTCGGCCGTCCACAGCTCCACAGCTTAGGGACCACCGTGCACAGGTCTTAGCGACCTGGGTCGACCTGTGGACAGCCCTGGGTATCGCCCGTGCGCCCAGGGTGGGGCCCGGCGTCCGAGCGCGGCGGACCCCGGTCCGATGCGGCGGCGCCGGCGCGGACGGTGGACTGGACCGCGTGATCGAGTTCAACCATGTCAGCAAGACCTACGGAAAGGTGAAGGCGCTCGACGACGTGACCTTCACCGTCGGGGCCGGGAGCGTCACCGGCTTCCTCGGGCCGAACGGCGCCGGCAAGTCGACGGCCCTGCGCATCCTGGTGGGGCTCGCCCGCCCCTCCTCCGGTTCGGCGACCGTGCTCGGCCGGCCGTACGCCGAGATGGCCTGCCCGGGCCTGCGGGCCGGCACCCTGCTCGACGCCGGGGCCCAGCACCCGGGCCGCACCGGCAGGGAGGTCCTGACGCTCGGTGCGATGACCCTCGGACTGCCGAAGTCGCGGGTCGGCGAGGTCCTCGACCTCGTGGGCCTGACCGAGCGGGAGAGCCGGCGGACGATCCGCGGCTACTCACTCGGGATGCGCCAGCGGCTCGGCATCGCGCACGCCCTGCTCGGCGCGCCCGAGGTGCTCGTCCTGGACGAGCCGGCCAACGGCCTCGACCCCCAGGGCATCCACTGGATGCGCCGTCTGCTGCGCGACCTCGCCGACGCCGGATGCGCCGTGCTGCTCAGCTCGCACCTGTTGCACGAGGTGGAGCAGGTGGCGGACCACATCGTGATGATCGGCCGTGGACGCGTGCTCGCGCAGGGCACGGTCGGCGAGCTGAGCCGGGGGCGCGGCCTCGAGGAGACTTTCCTCGAACTGACCGCGTACGCCGACCGGAGGAGCACGGGCGCCGACGCGTCTCCCGGCACCGACGCGGGCCGGGGCGCCGCATGACCCGCGCGACGCACCATCCGGACGACATCACGGAGGCCGGGCCGAGCCCCGTCACGAAGGACGACGCCATGACTGCCGACACCTTGACCGCCGCCACCACGATTCCGTTCCACAGACTGCTCGTCGTAGAAGCCCGCAAGCTCGCCGACACCCGCAGCGGCAAGATCATCGCTTTGATCATGGTCGGGCTGGTGGTCGCGTCCGTCGTGGCGCGCGGCGCCGTCGTCGGTCCGAAGCTGCAGACCCTCGCGGCCACGGCCGCGATGAGCCTCGCCACCCTGCTTCCGGTGCTCGCCATCCTCACGGTGACCGGCGAGTGGGCGCATCGCACGGCGCTGACCACCTTCGTGCTCGAACCACGCCGCCATCGCGTCCTCGCCGCCAAGTGCCTGCCGCCCCTGCTCACGGCGGTGGCGCTCTCGCTGTTCGCCATGCTGGTCGCGGTGCCGGTCACGGCCGTCGTGGCCGGGGTCCGGAACACGCCCGCCTCCTGGGACCTCCAGCCCTTCTGGCTGCTCGGCTGGACCGGGGCGAACGTCCTCGTGACCGCGGCGGGCCTCGCCCTCGGCGCGCTGTTCCTCAACGCACCCGCCGCGATCGTGGTCAACCTGTCGACTCCGATGCTGTGGAATGTCCTCGGCAATCTCAGCTCGGTCGGCGCGGGGATCGCCGGATGGCTCGACCTCAACACGACCGCCGCTTCCCTGGTGAGCGGCGACATGACCTGGATCGAGGTCGCCCGGCTGGCGACGTCGATCGCCTTCTGGATCGTCCTTCCCATGGCCGCCGGCCTGGTCCGCGTGCTCCGCAAGGAGGTGACCTGACCCGGGCACGCCCGCGACGGGGGCCGGGCCGGCGAGGTGGGCCGGCCCGCAGGGGCGAGCACAGGTGACGGAGTGCGCCGGCCCGCAGAGCCCACGGGTGACGAGGCGCGCGCCGGCCCGCAAGGCCGGGTACCGGTGACGCGTGCCTTTAGAGCCGATCGAGGAGCATGGCCACGCGGTCGGTCTCCGCGGCCAGGAGGCGCTCCGGCACCGGCTCGAACAGCTCGACGACCGGACGCCCCTCCTTGGCCTCCCACACGCCCGCCACCCGGCCCCGGTGGATGACCACGGGCGAGATCCATCCGGCCGTCCGGCTCACCTTGGGCCGCGCGGCCTTCGGCAGGAGCGGTTCCAGGTCGCGCGGCGCACCCAGGATGAACTGGTCGAAGCCGGGCAGCAGATGCACGTCCTCGGACGGCGGGCAGGCCAGCAGGTCGTCCAGAAGCTCCGCGGGCAGCACGGCGGGCTCGCCCTCCACCTCGACCTGCGCCAGCTCGGGCTCCAGATCCCGGAACCAGCCGCGCAGGACGGTCTTCGGCGTGGCGCCGCGGAACAGCCAGGCGTCGAACATCCGGGGAGTGGCCGGGCCGTGGGCGCCGAGGAAGGCGCGGAGCACCCGCACTCCCCCTTCCTCCGCCGAGAGCGACTCTCCCCCGCCCGGCAGCCAGCCGGCGGGTGCGGTGAACGTGACCCTGCCGTCCCGCGGCGGGCCGTAGCACAGCTCGCCCAGGAAGCTGAGCGGCTTGAGCAGCGCGCCCCAGCCGGATGTGAGGGCCTGTCTGAGGTGGGCGTCCCCGGTCACCTCGATGACCGCCTCGACCAGCTCCTCCCGGTTCAGCACCCGGCCGGACAGCGCACGGGGAACGGCCTCCACGACGGCCTCGATCTCCCCGGCGGACACTCCGTGGCCACGCTGCCAGGAGGCCTTCTCCCAGAACCTGAGCGACCCGAGGGCCGCGCGGTAGGCGGGGAACTCGTCGGCGGGAAGGAGGTGGAGCGTGCCGCGCATCGTCCAGGTCTTGACCAGCGTGCGGTCACGCCACAGGGCGTCCTCGATCTCTCCGGGGCGCGGGCTCGCGTGCCGTACGGCGACGGCCAGCGCCGCCGACGAGGCCACCTGGGCCTGCACCCCGCACAGACGCCGCGTGATCGCCACCGCGTCGTCACCGCTCGCGGGCTCGACGAACTGCCGTCTCAGCCTCCAGGCGAGCACCTGCGCCCACGTCGTCTCAGCAACCACGTCACACTTCTACACCCCGGGTACGACAAGCCGCGCACCGATGACATGCCCTCCCGCGCCTGGGGCCCGGGCGCACGGTCTCCCCGACCGGGTAGCGCCGATTCTCGAAGCCGGCGGCGGATGAAGACCCGCGGCTAGAGTTGTCGCCTGCTGCAAGATCAGGAAATCAGGAGGCGGCCGTGGCGCTCGGCAGGACCAGGAAAGCCGATGAGCCGCCGGTGGAACCCGTCGCGTGGACCAATGTCTGGGAGTTCGTCGTGACCAGGGTGGAACGCCCGGAGACGTCCAGGCGCAGGACGGCGAGCCAGGGGGCGCTTGCGGTACGAGTGCCCCGCGGAGGGAAGTCCGACAGGGTCTTCGCCCCATGCGCATACGTCGCCTCGGGGCAGCTCCAGGCTCTGCCCGCCGCTCCGGAGCTGACCCTCTTCGAGGACGCCGCCCAGCGGCGCCTGCTGTGTTACGTCGCGGCTCCCCGGGAGGTCTACGGGGAACGCCACCACGTCGTGCACGACGGCCAGGGCCGGGTCATCGGCACCGTGAAGCGGATCCCGCCGAAACGTCCCTTCCGGCACACGTGGCGGATCGAGCAGCCGGGACACCCGGAGATCACGGGGCGCAACGAATGGGTGAGCGGCAGCCTCAAGGACGTCGCCGGGCGGGCGGCCGAACGGTTGCTGCACGGGGCCCTCGACGGCCTGCTCGCCGGCTCGGATCTGTCCGACCGGGGCGGGGGGCCGCGTTCGCTCGAATGGCGGTCCGGTGCGGAGATCGTGATGAGGTCGGAGGGCAGCGCCCACGTCAGGATCCGCAAGGAATGGCTGGACCGGCGTCTCGCGTTCGCCTTCGCGCTGATCGGGGACGCCTGACATGCCGCACGCCCCCACCGGTCCGGGGACGGCTCGTCACCGGAGCCGCAGTGCCCTGCCTCCGGCTTCGGAGACCACCGTACGGGTGGCGTCCGAAGACGTGCCCGGGCCGCGACCAGCCTGATCGGCGTGGGGTCAGCCGAGCCCGCGCAGCAGGTGGTCGCGGGCGGCGCGGTCGCCGGGGCCGCCCCGCTCCGCGAGGCGTTCCGCGACGTACCGGCGGTGGGCCTCGTCGACGTTCCCGCCGTACTTGAACTTGCCGTTGATTTTCTGGACCGCCAGCCGCAGGCCGCGGATGCCCGGCAGGCGACGGTAGTGCTCGGCGGGGTCGGCCAGATCATGGTCCAGCCGCGCGAGCTGGGCCCGCAGGATGCCGAGCTTCCCGTCGGGATCGTCGACGATCTCCGCGTGGCAGACCAGCTGGACGGCGGCGTAGTACGTCGTGGGGACGCCGAGCCGGGGATCCTCGTCGGTGCCCGGCAGCGCCTTCCACGCGCCCTCGACGTACGCCCAGTCACCGGCCACCGCCATCACCACGGCCGGGTTCTCTTCGATCGCCGGCCAGACCGGGTTCGGCCGGGCGAGGTGCAGCAGGATCGTGGACGCGTCGGCAAGGAGGAACTGCGTGGGCACGACCACCGGCACGTCACGGTCGCGTCCGGACGCGATGAGGTGGCCGAACTCGTTCGCGCGGACGAAGGCCAGCGCCTCCTCGTCCGGGGCCGCGTCCCAGGGATGGATGAGCACCCCCTAACTGTACGCAGAGCCGTCCGTTCCCCCAGAAGCCCCTGCCATGATCACCTTGGTGGACATCGACCGATTCTGGCGTCTGATCGAACAGTCCGCCTGGGAGACCGAGCGGAAGCGGGCCCGCTTCGAATGGCTGCGGGGTCGGCTGGCACAAGGCCCGCCGGAGGAGATGACGTCTACGACTGGAACGAGGCGGCTCGCAGGCTGCCGGGAATCGGCCGGTACATGAGGGACCTGCACCGCGGCGCCGACGGCTGAGGGCTGGGCTCACACGCGCCGCAGGAGCAGGGTGACGAATCCGAGGGCGCCCCGGTAGCCGCCGAGCCACATGTCGCGGTGCTCCCGCATCACGGCGAGCGCCCGGTCCCCGTCGGGGCCGGGGTTGTCCGCGGCCCAGCGCGCCAGCGTGCCGGTCCACGACCACTCGTACTCGTCCCACTCCGCCAGGTCGCTCACGTGGGCGTAGACGGACAGCCATCCTTTGGACTCGGCGGCCTCCACCGTGCCCGCGAGATCCGGGTAGTCGCCGATCGCCTCGCGGACCTCGGGTGTTGGAGGCCGTTCCCAGTACCCCTCCCCCACGAGCGCGAGGCCGCCGGGCCGTACGAACCGGGCGAGAGCCTCCATCGTCTCCGTCAGCCCGCCGAAGGCGTGCGTCGAGCCCACGCACAGTCCCAGGTCGTACGGCCGGGCGGCGGTGAAGGCGTCGGCGGACATCGTGTGCAGCGTCAGCCGGTCGGCCAGCCCCCGCCGCACGGCCGCCTCGCTCGCGGCGGCCACGGCGTGCGGCGAGATGTCGACGCCGTCGGCCCGGGCGGACGGGTGGAGTTCGAGCGCCCGGAGCGACCACTCGCCCTCGCCGCAGCCCAGGTCGAGGATGCGGGCCTCCTCCGGCAGCGCCGCGCGGCGCAGCAGCCGATCGAGGGACGCCTCAGATACGGGCGCGGCGATGGGATGGTCACGATGGGCGATGGCGCTGAGCAGTTGTCGATCCACCGCGTCATCCTGCCAGGGGCGCGAAACAGGCCGCATCTGCTTTATTCGCGCGCCAGGGTCCCGGTGACGGGTGCCGGGGCGGCGGGTGACCGGGATGAAACGTGCAGCTGCCGGGAACGCCCGGGCGTGCCGTGTCCGCGACACGCGCGGGCCCCCGGGGCACGACGCCCGGCGGCGGAACGCGCGCGACGCGCGGATCATGCCGAGCAGGCATCACCGGGCGACGAACCACCGGCGGGCATGCCTTGATCCGCAGGCAGAGAAGTCGGGACAATTTCCTCGCCAGTCGCATCGAATCGCATCCCTTTCACCGCCGCCCGGACGGCGGCGCGAGGCGTGCCGTCCGTACCACCGCGACCCACGAGTGAGCGGAGGACGACGGCCACCGCAGGGTCGGCCCACCCGACGACCCGCCCGACAGGAAGGACCGTGATGAGTCACTCAGCGCAACGCCTGGGCGTGGTCGCCGAATCGGCGCCGGGCGAGACACGCGTGGCGGCCACCCCGGCCACCGTCCCGCAGCTGGTCTCGCTCGGCTACGAGGTGATCGTCGAATCGGGCGCCGGCCGGCGGTCGGGCTTCACCGACGACGCGTACGAGCGGGCCGGGGCGCGGATCGGCGACCGCGAGGAGACGTGGGGCGCCGATGTCGTGCTCAAGGTGAACGCCCCGGCGGCGGACGAGATCACGGCGCTGCGCGAGGGCGCCACGCTCGTCTCGCTGATCGGTCCGGCGGCCAACGCCGGCCTGGTGGACACGCTCGCGCGACGGCCGATCACCGTCCTCGCGATGGACGCCGTGCCGCGCGTCTCCCGCGCCCAGGCGCTCGACGTGCTGAGCTCGATGGCGAACATCGCCGGTTACCGCGCCGTCATCGAGGCCGCGCACGCGTTCGGGCGGCTGTTCACCGGTCAGGTGACCGCGGCGGGGAAGGTCCCCCCGGCCAAGGTCCTGGTGGCGGGCGCGGGCGTGGCGGGGCTGGCGGCCATCGCCACGGCGGCCAGCCTGGGCGCGATCGTACGGGCGACCGACCCGCGTCCGGAGGTGGCCGAGCAGGTGCGCTCGCTGGGCGCGGAGTTCCTCGACGTCGGCGTCGCGCAGGAGTCGAGCGCGGACGGGTACGCCAGGCAGACCTCGCAGGACTACGACCGCCGCGCGGCCGAGATGTACGCCGAGCAGGCCGCCGAGGTGGACATCGTCATCACCACCGCCCTGATCCCCGGGCGTCCCGCCCCGCGGCTGCTCACATCCGAGCACGTGGCGCGCATGCGCCCGGGCAGCGTGGTCGTCGACATGGCCGCCGCGCAGGGCGGGAACGTCGAAGGCACCCGTCCGGGCGAGGCGGTCGTCACCGGGAACGGGGTGACAATCATCGGCTACACCGACCTCGCGGGACGGCTGCCGGCGCAGGCCTCGCAGCTTTACGGCACCAACGTCGTCAACCTGATGAAGCTGCTCACCCCCGGCGAGGACGGCCGGCTCGTGCTGGACTTCGACGACGTCGTGCAGCGCGCGATGACCGTCGTCCGCGACGGTGAGAAGACCTGGCCGCCGCCGCCCGTGCCGGTGAGCGCCGTCCCCGCCGCCCCCGCCCCGGCGCGGGGGACGCCGCCCGCTCCCGCCGCGAGCCCGCCGGCCCCGTCGCCCGGACGGCGACGCCATCTGGTCACCGCCGCCGTCGCCGCCGCGCTGTTCGTCCTGACCGCGTTCTCGCCGAACGCGCTGATCGAGCACGTCACCGTCTTCGTCCTGTCGATAGTGATCGGCTTCTACGTCATCGGCAACGTCCACCACGCGCTGCACACGCCGCTGATGTCGATCACGAACGCCGTCTCCGGAATCATCGTCGTCGGCGCGCTGCTCCAGATCGGGCAGGGCGGCACGGTCGTCGCCGTCCTGTCGTTCGTCGCCATCCTGCTGGCGAGCGTCAACATCGTCGGCGGCTTCGCCGTGACCCGCCGCATGCTCGGCATGTTCACGAGGAGCTGACCGTGACCCTCGCCTCGGCCGCGCAGGCCGCCTACATCGTCGCCGCCCTCCTGTTCATCCTCAGCCTCGCCGGCCTGTCCAAGCACGAGACCGCCCGCTCCGGCGTCGCCTCGGGCATCTCCGGCATGGTCATCGCACTGGCCGCGACGGTCGTCCTCGCCGCCGACGGCAGCGGAACGCTCGCGGTGATCCTGCTCGCGGCCGCCATGGCGATCGGCGCCGCGATCGGGCTCTGGCGGGCCCGGATCGTCGAGATGACCGCCATGCCGGAACTCATCGCGATCCTGCACAGCTTCGTCGGCCTCGCCGCCGTCCTGGTCGGCTGGAACGGCTTCCTGGAGGTCGAGAACGGCGGCGGGGCGCAGGCGGAGGTCCCCGGCTCGCTGCTGGGCGTCCACCACGCCGAGGTGTCCATCGGCGTGTTCATCGGGGCGCTCACGTTCACCGGGTCGGTCGTCGCGTTCCTCAAACTGTCGGCCCGGATCGACTCCCGCCCGATGACGCTGCCGGGCAAGAACGCCCTGAACCTGGGTGCGCTCGCGGCGTTCGCGGTCCTGACCGTGGTCTTCGTGGCCTCCCCCGGTCTCGGGATCCTCCTCGCGCTGACGGTCGTCGCGCTGCTGCTCGGCTGGCATCTGGTCGCCTCCATCGGCGGCGGGGACATGCCCGTCGTCGTCTCGATGCTGAACAGCTACTCGGGCTGGGCGGCCGCGGCGTCCGGGTTCCTGCTCGACAACAACCTGCTGATCGTCACCGGCGCCCTCGTCGGCTCGTCCGGCGCCTACCTGTCGTACGTGATGTGCCAGGCGATGAACCGGTCGTTCATCTCGGTGATCGCCGGGGGTTTCGGCATCGAGGCGGGCCCCGCCGGCGACCGCGACTACGGCGAGCACAGGGAGATCACCGCCGTCGACACCGCCGGCCTGCTGAAGGAGGCCAAGTCCGTCGTCATCACCCCCGGGTACGGCATGGCGGTCGCGCAGGCGCAGTACCCCGTCGCCGAGCTCACCCGCAGGCTGCGGGAGCGCGGCGTCGAGGTGAGGTTCGGCATCCATCCGGTCGCCGGTCGCCTGCCGGGGCACATGAACGTGCTGCTCGCCGAGGCCAAGGTGCCGTACGACATCGTCCTCGAGATGGACGAGATCAACGACGACTTCGCCACCACGTCGGTCGTCCTCGTCATCGGCGCCAACGACACCGTCAATCCCGCGGCCGTCGAGGACCCGGACAGCCCCATCGCCGGGATGCCCGTCCTGCGCGTGTGGGAGGCGGACAACGTCGTCGTCTTCAAGCGGTCGATGGCCACGGGGTACGCCGGAGTGCAGAACCCCCTGTTCTTCCGCGACAACACCAGCATGCTCTTCGGCGACGCCAGGCAACGCGTCGAGGAGATCGTGGCCGCCCTCTGACGCCGTCGCCCCCGGGCCGCCTCGGCGCTGCGCGCGGCCGGACGACCGGGCGGCTCAGCCGGTCCAGGAGCTGTTGAGGAACGAGAACGTCATCGCCACCATGAGCGGCCCGATCACGGTGGCGTAGACGATGATCACCGATCGGTGGCGAGCGCCCGCCCGGCCGATGAGCACCCACAGCGGCCACCACAGCAGCGCCGACCTGGGGATCGACATGTAGAACGTGGAGGTGACCAGCGCGCCCAGCTGCAGCCCGACGTAGACGAACTCGGCCCAGCGGCGGGCGACGAGCAGCCAGACGAGGAGCAGCACTCCGACGATCGCCGCCGCGATCTCGAGCCGGAACATCGGCCCGAACCCTTCGTCACCACCGGTCGAGTCCCAGGTGGTGCGGAACGCCTCCCAGGGCCAGACCGGTTTCCGCCCCCAGCCGGTCTGCTGCGCGTTGTTCCAGGCCAGCCAGTCGCCGGTGCGGGAGTGCTGGTAGGCGGCGTACGCCAGGAGGGGCGCGAACGGCAGCGCCAGCCAGGCTCCCCGCCGCCAGCCCGCCCAGCCGTCCCTCCGGATACGGCTCACGGCGAACTCGACGATCAGCGCGACGGCCAGGAACAGGCCGGTGATCCGTACGCAGGACGCGCCGGCGGCCAGGACACAGGCCAGCGGCCAGGCACGGCGGCGGGCCGCCAGCCAGGCGGGCAGCGCGAAGGCGAGGAACAGCGCCTCGGAGTAACCGGCGAACAGGAAGACGGCGGGCGGGCACAGCAGCAGTGCCAGGACGGCCCAGCGGCCCGCGCCGGCGGGCCCCTCGACGTCGGCGAGCCGGGCCAGCGCCACCACGGCCACCGCGCCGGCCACGAACGAGATGATCAGGCCGGCCAGGATCCAGTCGCCGGCCACCAGGTGCACCAGGCGCATCGCCAGCGGCATGCCGGGGAAGATGGCCGGCAGCCCGGGGTCGGGCTCCAGGTTCGGGTCGCCGTCGTACCCGAACTCCGCGATCTTCCGGAACAGGCCGACGTCCCAGTGTTTCCACCGCTCCAGCAGTGGGGCGTGGCTCTGACCGGACACGATCAGTGCGCCGTAGAGCGCCAGGAGGAGCAGACCCGCCCTGGTGCCCACCCACAGCAGCAGCGCGTCCCGGACCGTGGCGCTCTTCCTCAGCGGCTCCGGGGATTCGGACGTCTCCCGGGGCTCGGGGCTCTCCCGGGGTTCCGGGACGGGAGCCTTCTCATCCGGCCCGGTCCGCTCCCCGCGCTCGGGGTCGCGGCCGGACTCCTGGACGGCAGCCGTCACCTGACGCCCTCCCCTCTCGTCGCGCACCCGCCCGCCCCGCCGTGCGCCCTCCTGGCCGCCGGCACGGGCCACTGCCCGTACGGGCGGACGGCGGCCACCCCCGTGACCCAGGGATGGTGTCAAGAGCCGCGGGGGCGGCGCCAGGGCGCCGCCCGCCCGGCGACCGCACCCGCACGTGCGCCGCACACTGACCTGCGCAGTCACGCCGGCACGAGCCGGAGCGACCGGCGACTCGCGTGAAAGTTGCAGCCGCCGGGAGTCCCGGACAGGCGGGTACCGGTCAGCGGGCGGGCGCGGTGCCGATGACGGAGGTGCCGATGACCAGATGGCCGGCGGGATCGCACCCGAGGAGCTCTTCGACGAGTTGGTCGCGGAGGGCCGCGGTGAACGTGATGTGCAGGCCGGCCGCGGTGGCCAGCAGGTAGACGGTCTGGCTGAGGTGACCGACGTCCATCAGCAGCGCCCTGTAGACACGGGGAAAGGTGTACTTCCACTGGTTGCGGGCGATCACGCTGGTGTAGAAGATCAGCGCTCCGGCGCCCGCGACCCAGTCCTGGTCGCCGGCCGCGGCCACCAGCCGCTCGTCGTCGAGTCGGCGGCCGAGGTATTCGAGGCTGTGGTCGGCCGCGGCGTAGTGATAGGCGCCCGGGGCGAGGCCCTCGACATCGCGGGCGTACAGGTAGACCTCGGTGGGATGGCGGGCGCCGCCGGACGGGCTGGTCTTGAACACCCGCTGCCAGGAGTCGGTCAGCACGCCGCCGGGGTCGAGGGTGACGCCCGCCTGGGTCAGGGGGCCGTCGGCCCTCGGCAGAGGTCCGGCGGCGGTCTTGAGCAGGGCGGCGACGACGTCCAGCGGCAGCGCCGTGCCGCCGAAGCAGCGGCGGCTGCGGCGCCGGTGCAGCACGTCGATCAGGTCGCGGTGACGCCAGACAGCGGGATCGGCGTCGGGCAGCGCGTGGCGGGAGACGGCGGGCAGGGACCAGAACGCCGGCGGCGGCGGGTCGGTGAGGACCTTGGCTTCGAGCTCCTCGTTGTCCTGTTCGGCCGTGCGCATGGCGGTGCCCGCGTGGGAACGACTGGAGAAGTGGTAGGCGCGGGCCAGGGGCCCCCACGGCCGCCAGGCCTGTTCGATGGCCTGTTCGCGTTGATGGCGGGGACCGTTCTCGGTGATCAGGACGTCGTTGTCCGCCAGGACGGCGGCGATCTTGTGCCAGTGGTCGGCCTCGCCGGGATCGTCCGTCATCTCCCGTACGGAGTCGAGCGGGCGGAAACCGGCGAACCAGCGCAGCACCCGCTCGACCCCGTCGGCGAGGGCGAACTGTCGATGGTCGAGGTAGTCGTCCCAGACCAGTTGGCCGGCGTCCCAGAGCAGGGCGCCGCAGGCGGACAGGCGGACGTTCACGATGGCGTCTCTTCTCGGGTGGGGGCGGTCGGCCGGCGCGGCTCCACGTCCGCGGGCGGCAGTTCGGCGCGGGCGGCCGCCAGGCCGCGCCGGGCCGCCGCCAGGTGCGGATGGTCCGGCGCCGCCCGCCGCAGCGCCTCGATCGCCCGTCCGTAGCAGGCCTCCGCCTGGTCGGGCCGGCGGCGGGCGCGGTGCAGTGCGCCGAGGTTGATCAGGGTGATGGCCGACTCCGGATGCCCCGGACCCAGAACCGCGTCCTTGACGGCCAGTGCGCGCGTGTAGCGGGCCCGCGCCTCGTCCAGGTCCCCCCGCCGGTGTGCCAGGGCGGCGAGGTTGTGCAGCGCGGCGGCGACGTCGTGGTGTTCCGGGCCGTACGCCGCCTCGCAGACGGCCAGGGCGTCCCGGAGCAGCGTCTCGGCCTCGGCGGGGCGCCCGCAACCGTCCACGAGCGCGGCCCAGGCGGCGAGGTCCGCGGCCACCCTCGGATGCCGCCCGCCGAGGAGCCGGGCCCGCAGCCGCGTCGCACGCCGGGCCCACGGCTCGCCCGCCTCGTGGTCGCCGCGCGCGTGAGCGAGCCCGCCCAGGTTGTGACAGACCGTGGCCACGTCCTCGTGCTCGGGGCCGTGCGCCTCCTCCAGAATCCCGAGAGCGCGCCGGTACAGGGCCTCGGCCTGCCGGAAGCGGCCTGTGTACTTGCCCAGCACGCCCCACTCGTTGCAGAGCGCTGCCACCTCCACCGATCGCGGGCCGAAGGTCCGCTCCGCCGCGGGGAGAGTCAGGGCGAACAGCAGCCCTGCCCTGCGGTAGTCGCCGCGCATGCGCCACAGGGTGGCCAACTCGATCTGGGCACGGATCCGTAGCCCCGCCAGGCCGTCGACGCGCCGTAATGGGTACGGCGCGTCGACCCGGTCCTCACGCCGTACCGGGTCGACGCGCCGGGTCTGGTCGTCACGCCGGGCCTTGGCGACGGCGGCCCGCAATGCGCGCTCCGCCTCCGTGAAGTCGTTCTCGCCGCGTCGCTTCACGCCGTGCCGCAGCAGTTCCGCCGCCGTCGGCTTCCTTGCGGCGGAGCCGGGATCCGCCCTGTCACTCACCAACGCCTCCCGAACCTTCTCGCCACACCGGGGTCGGTCGTGCCCCCCGGATTCCCCCAGCGTTCCGCCGCCACGGCGTCCGCTCCGGGGCTCCCCGGAACCCCGGGGCGGACGCACACGGCGTCACGACGGGCCTGGAGCATCACGCGGACGCGCGCGTTCCGGGCCCGTCACGGCCTCACGCCTCGATGAGGATCTCGTTGTGGTTGTAGGTCAGCGCGGCGTCCGGCGTGCTGTAGGCGTCCTCGCGGACCTCGAACACCGCGCTCTCGTTGTGGTTGTAGGTCAGCGCGGAGTCCGGCATGGCGTAAGCGTCCTCGTGCGCCTCGAATACTTCCGGCGTGCTCTGGGACATGGGTGTCGCTCCTTTCACGAGCTCCCGTGACGGCGGCCGTACGACCTCGCCACCGGAGCGGGGATCACCATGGCAGCACCCGCTGCTCAGGCTCTGACGCACGTACGATCCCAAGAGGAAAGATCGTCAAGCCATATCCAGTCTGCGGCGAAATCACCGGAGTTCTGGTCATACGCCTCTCACCCCGTCCGATGCCCGCCGCCGGGGACGCGACGATCCGGGGGGACGCAGCAGGGGCCGAGGTTGGCCGTCGCTTCGCTGGGTAGCCGCGTCTCGCATGACGGAGTATGGAATCCACGCCTCCCACGAGCAGATCCCGCCCGCCGATCTCCTCACCGCGATGGTCGCCGCCGAACGCGCCGGTTTCGGCACTGCCATGTGCTCCGACCACTTCTCCCCCTGGAGCGAGCGGCAGGGCCAGTCCGCCTTCGCCTGGTCCTGGCTCGGCGCCGCCCTGCAGGCCACCGGACTCACCTTCGGCGTCGTGACCGCGCCCGGGCAGCGCTACCACCCGGCGATCGTCGCCCAGGCGATCGGAACCCTCGGCGCGATGTTCCCGGGCCGGTTCTGGGCCGCGCTGGGCAGCGGCGAATACAGCAACGAGCACATCACCGGCGGGCCGTGGCCGCGCAAGGAGATCCGCGACGCCCGCCTGCGCGAGTGCGTGGACGTCATCCGCGACCTGCTCGACGGCAAGGACGTCACCCGTGACGGCCTGGTGACCGTGGACCGCGCCCGGCTGTGGACCCGCCCCGGGACGCCGCCCCCGCTCATCGGCGCGGCGGTGAGCACCCGTACGGCGGCCCGGTGCGCGGAGTGGGCGGACGGCCTGATCACGGTCAACGCCCCCGAGGACCACCTCCGCGAGATGATCGCGGCGTACCGGGAGGCGGGCGGGCGCGGCCCGGTCTGCCTGCAGGTCCACCTGAGCTGGGCGCCGACGGAGGAGGAGGCGGAGGCGATCGCCCACGACCAGTGGCGCAGCAACGTCTTCGGTCCGCCGGTCAGCTGGGACCTGGAGCTGGTGGAACACTTCGACGTCGTCTCCGAGCACGTGACCGTGGAACAGGTGCGCTCGGTGGTCAACGTCTCCTCCGACCTCGACCGGCACATCGACTGGCTGCGCGGTTACGCGGCCCTGGGATTCGACCGCGTCTACCTGCACCACGTGGGCCAGGACCTGCTGCCGTTCATCGAGACCTTCGGCGCGAAGGTCCTGCCCCACCTGCGCCACAGCGAGTGATATCGGAGGCGTGACGCCCCGGCGCCGCCCGCTGGGGCGAAAGGCGCCCCGGTCTGTACCGGAACACACAAGAGCTGTTGCACAACAGTTCTTGTGCGTTTAGTGTCAGCGCGTGAACGATCGTCCGACGCGCGAAGTGCGCGACTCGAAGGTGCTCGCCGCGATGTCCCATCCGCTACGCCGGCGGCTGCTCGACATCCTCCGGGTGGACGGCCCCTCGACGGCGTCGGTGCTCGCCGCCAAGACCGGGCAGGCCGTCGGCAACATCAGCCATCACCTCAAGGTCCTGGCGGCGAGCGAGCTCGTCGAGGAGGTGCCCGAGCTCGCGCGTGACCGCCGCGAACGCTGGTGGCGCAGGTCTCCGTACGTCCTCAGCTGGTCGGCGTCGGATTTCCCCGACGACCCCGTGGCCGCGGCGGCGGAGTCACTCGTCCTGGACCGGCAGACCAACCTCGTCCGGCAGTGGTTCGCCGAGCGCGACGGCTACCCGGAGCCGTGGCGGCGGGCGGCGTTCACGACCGACCACTGGGCGATGCTGTCGGTCGCCGAGCTCGCCGAGCTGGAAGACAAGATCTTCGATCTGCTCGCCTCGCTGGCCGACCGGGAGATCCCCGACGACGGGCAGGAGCGCAGGCTCGTCTTCCTCACCGCCCGCGCCGTACCGGGCCGGCCGTGACCACGACGCCGGTCGCGCGGGGTGGTGGGCTGCTGAGGTCGCACGACTTCCGGCTGCTGTGGATCGGCGAGACCACGAGCATGCTCGGCAGCTCCGTCGCCGGCGTGGCGCTTCCGCTGGTCGCCGTGGTTTCCCTGCACGCGAGCCCGCTTGCCGTCGGGCTGCTGACCGCGGCCGCCTGGCTGCCGTGGCTGCTGGTCGGACTGCCCGCCGGCGCGTGGGTGGACCGGAGACCCAAACGGCCGGTGATGCTCCTGTGCGACGGCGTCTCCATGGTGGTCCTCGCGAGCGTGCCGATCGCGGCATGGCTCGGCACGCTGACGATGACGCACCTGCTCGTGGTGGCCACGATGGGCGGTGTGGCGAGGGTGTTCTTCACCCTCGCCTATCGGGCGTACCTCCCCGTGCTGATCGAGGGCGGGCGGCTGCTGGAGGCCAACGCCAAGCTCCAGGGCAGCGAATCGGCCGCACAGATCGCCGGTCCGGGGCTGGCAGGGCTGCTCGCGCACTGGTTCGGCGCGGTCAGCGGTGTGCTGGCCGACGCGGTCAGTTTCGCTATCGCCCTGCTGTGCCTGCGTTCGGTGGGCTCCCGCGAGATCCGCCGGGAGAGGGCGGCGAAGCGGCGACTGCGGGCCGAGATCCGCGACGGGTTGCGTTTCGTCGTGCACGACCCTCACCTGCGCGCACTCACCGTCTTCAGTGCGGTGTCGAACATCGCCTTGATGGGCTACGCCTCGATCCAGGTCGTGTTCCTCACCCGAGATCTCCGCGCGGGGGCAGGCCAGGTGGGCCTCGTGCTGGCGCTGGCGAGCTCCGGCGGCCTGTTCGGCGCCGCGTTCGCGGGCCGGGTGGCCACACGATTCGGAACGGCACGGGGCTTCCTGCTGTGCGAGGCGTTCGCCGCGCCGATGGCGCTGCTCGGGCCGATCGGCAGCGGCGGCGTGGGCCTGGCGCTCTTCGCCGCCGCGGGTTTCGGCACCGGTCTGGGCGTCGTGGCGTCCAACATCCTGACGAGCACCTTCCGCCAGCGCTACTGCCCGGCTGAACTGTTCGGAAGGATCACCGCGAGCACGTCGGCGCTCAACTACGGCGCCATCCCCCTCGGCGGGCTGCTCGGCGGCATGCTGGGCGACGCGATCGGCGTACGCGAGACCCTGATGCTGATGGCTGTCATCCAGCTCTTCTCGGTCGCCATCCTGCTGCTCGGCCCATTCCGTCCCCTACGCGACTTCCCCTCGACGCGGTAGAGCGAATCGCGATCACGATCTGGACCCGGCGCGGAAGTGCCCCGCACACTGGGTGGACCAAGGCCGCCCTGAACGCCTTGCCACTTACGGGCGGCCGCCGTGGAAACAGATCAGGATCCAGTTGCGCCGTATTCCCCGGCCAGCCCTTACCGAATGTGGGTTGCGGCCGGGCGTGAGGGATGAGGAGCAGCATGCCGAGAACGACGCCATTTGCGAAGAGCGTCCGGGAACGGGCCTTATCGGCGGCCCGAATCGGGTTCGCGGCGACGGTGGTCCTCGCCGTCGTACTGGGATTCTGGGGCCTGGAGTCGTATTCCCACAGCGCGTCGTACCAGCTCGGCCGGAGCTTCTGGGATATCGCCTACTACGATCTGCAGCTATTCGTCCTGGGTGCGGCACCGCTCGACAATCCGGGACCGTTCCCCTGGCCGCTGCAGGTGGCCCGGTTCCTTGCGCCGGCCGCCACCATCTACGCCTTGTTCGAGGCGGGCCGGGCGGTGTTCGCGAGCGAATGGCGGCGCCTGCGGCAGCGGCGCCGGACCGGGCACACGATCGTCGTCGGTGAGACGCCGATCGCCGACGCCATGGTGGACGGGCTGCGCCGCAACGGGCCCGTGCTGCGCGCCACCGCCGGCGACGCCGAATCGCTGCGCGACGCGGGCATCGCCGGCGCCCGGTTCGTCTACGCCTGCGCCGACGACCGCGACGACAGCAGCGTCAACGTGCTGGTCGCGGCGACCGCGAGGCAACAGGAGCGCACGAAGAAGGCCGGCGACCTCAACGTGTACGCGCACGTCAGCGACCCCGCGTACGCGCTCGCGCTGCGCGCCCGCCACCTGAGTCAGCCGGTCACCGGCGCCGACTTCTTCAACAGCGACGAGCTCGCCGCGCGGGAACTGGTCCGGCAGGAGGCCGGCTCGTTCCGCGGCGGCGAGCCTCTCGTCGTCGTCGTGGGGCTCGGGCCGTTCGGGCAGGCGATCGTGGTCGAGCTGGCACGGATGTGGCAGGTGTCGGCGCGCGCGGACGAGGAACTCGTCGTATTCCTCGTGGACCGCGACGCCGAGGCCGTCGCGAAGGATCTGCGCCGGCGCTGGGTGGCCGTCGCCGAGACGTGCGAGCTGAGGCCGGTCGCCGACCTCGCCGCGGTGTTCCGCACGCCGGCCATGCCCACTCCCCACCGCGTATACCTGTGCCACGAGGCCGAAGAGGAGGCGGTGCGGGCCGCGCTCACCATGCCGGACCTGTGGCAGGGCGGGGAGCGTTCGGTCGTCGTACGCCTGGACCGCCTGAGTGGTCTCGCCGACGTGCTCGGCAGCGGTGGCGGCAGCCTGCTTGACGACGTCGAGGGGCGGCTGCAGCCTGTCTGCGTGGGCAAATTCGTCGTCGGTGCGGACGCGGGCAGAGCAGAGCGGATCCACGAGGACATCTACGAGCGTCTGGCACAGCTGATCCACCACAACTATCTGCGGCACGAGCTGAAGAAGGGCAACGCCATGCGCAGTGCCCCGGCGATGGTCCCGTGGGAGGACCTCTCCGAGGACTACAAGCAGGCCAACCGAGCCCAAGCACGGGACATAGGCAACAAGCTCACCGCCGCCGGCTGTACCGTGGCGCCCCGCACCGGCACCGGGGTCGCGCTGAGCGACGACCCCGTGCTCGAGACGCTCGCCGAACGGGAGCACGAGCGGTGGATGGCCGAGCGCACGGCGCAGGGCTGGACGTATGGCGAGCGACGGGACGACGAGGCCAAGCACCACCCGAGCCTCGTTCCGTGGGAGAGGCTGCCCGAGGAGGAGAAGGACAAAGACCGCGCCGTGATCCGCGAGATGGGCGACGTGCTCGCCCACTGCGGCCTCGAGATAGTCCGCCTCAATCCCGTCCGATAACGTCCGCGACCGCCTCGAACCAGGTTTGTCAGCGCGTGCCGTGGATGCGCGCCGCCTTGGACCGTCACTCCCCCGCCGTTATCACCATATATCAGATTCGCGCCTCTCATGAGGTGCCGGAAAGTGCTTCATACTTGCCCGTTGCGAACCGACCCGACGAACGATGGAGCACGGCCGTTGCGCTACGTGATGGGTTTCGAGGAAATCAACGGGACGAATATCGGGGACGTCGGCGGAAAGGGGACGCACCTGGGCGAGCTCTCCCGCATCGAGGGCATCCGCGTGCCCGACGGCTTCTGCGTCACGACGGACGCCTTCCGGCGGGTGGTCGCGGAAGCGCCCTCGATCGACGCTCAGCTCGACCTGCTGTCGCGCGTGGAACCGGACGACCGCACGACGATCCGCACCCTGAGCGCGGACATCCGTCGCACCGTCGAAGGCGTCGCGGTTCCCGGCGATCTCGTGGCGGCGATCAGCGACTCGCTCGCCCGGCTCGGCGAGGACGCCTCGTACGCGGTGCGCTCCAGCGCCACGGCCGAGGACCTGCCGACCGCGTCCTTCGCCGGCCAGCAGGACTCGTACCTGAACATCGTCGGCCTGGACGCGATCCTCCGGCACGTCCGGAGGTGCTGGGCCTCGCTGTTCACCGAGCGGGCGGTGACCTACCGGCGCCGTAACGGCTTCGACCACCGGAAGATACGGATGGCCGTGGTCGTTCAGCGGATGGTGTTCCCCGACGCGGCCGGGATCCTGTTCACCGCGGACCCCGTGACCTCGAATCGGAAGATCGCCACCGTGGAAGCCGGCTGGGGGCTCGGCGAGGCGCTCGTCTCCGGCCTGGTCGCCGGAGACGTCTACACGGTGCGCGACGATCAGGTCGTGACCACGGCGGTCGCCACCAAGCCGCGGTTCGTCGAGGCGTCGCCGGGCGGCGGCACCCGGGAGGTACCGGTCGAGCCGCGGCGGCGGACGCGGCCGGCTCTGACGGACGTGCAAGTCGTGCGCCTCGTACGGCTGGGCCGGCGAATCGAAGCGCACTTCGGCCGGCCCCAGGACATCGAATGGTGCCTGGCCGGCGACGAGTTCCACATCGTGCAGAGCCGGCCGATCACCACGCTGTTCCCGCTCCCCACGACCGACGACCAGGACAACCACGTCTACGTCTCCGTCGGTCACCAGCAGATGATGACCGACGCGATGAAGCCGCTGGGACTGTCCGTGTGGCAGCTGACGACTCCGCGGCCGATGCACGAGGCGGGCGGGCGTCTGTTCGTCGACGTGGCCCCCGTCCTTGCGACGCCCGCGGGCCGTGCGCGCCTCCTCGGGACTTTCGGCAGGTCCGACCCGCTGATCCGCGACGCGCTGCAGACCGTCGTCGACCGCGGCGACTTCCTCCGCTCGCTTCCGGACGACGCTACCGGCGCCGCGCCCGCCGGCGCCGCACCCGCCGGCGCCGCACCCGCTCCGATCGAGACCGACCCGGCCCTCGTCACCAAGCTGATCCGGCGCACCGAGGCATCCGTGGCCGCCCTGCGGCGCGAGATCCGGGATCTGTCCGGACCGGCACTGCTCGACTTCATCCTGGCCGACATCGCCGAACTGAAGCGCATCCTGTTCGATCCGCAGAGCTCCCAGATGATCATGGCGGGCATGGAGGCGGCCTGGTGGCTCAACGACCACCTCGAGAAGTGGCTGGGCGAGAAGAACGCGGCCGACGTGCTCACGCAATCCGTCCCCCACAACGTCACGTCGGAGATGGGGCTGGCGCTCCTCGACGTCGCGGACGCGATCCGGCCGCACACGGACGTCGTGGCGTTCCTGCAGCGCGTCGTGGACGAAGGCCGGGACGGTGACGGCTTCCTGGACGAGCTGGCCGGGCTGCCCGGGGGACGGGAAGCACGTGACGCCATCCGCAGCTACCTCGACACGTACGGCATGCGCTGCGCGGGCGAGATCGACATCACCAGGACGCGCTGGAGTGAGCAACCCGCCACGCTCGTTCCGGCCATCCTCGGCAACATCAGGAACTTCGAGCCGGGCGCCGGCAGGCGACGCTTCGAACAAGGACTTCGGGAGTCACGGCGGAAGGAACAGGACCTGCTGACGCGCCTGCGCGCCCTGCCGGACGGGGAGCAGAAGGCGGAGGAGACCAAGCGGATGATCGACCGCGTCCGCACCTTCGCCGGATACCGGGAGTATCCCAAGTACGGCATGGTCAGCCGCTACTTCGCCTACAAGCAGGCGTTGCTGCGGGAAGCCGATCGCCTCGTCCGGGCCGGCATCCTGCGCGAGACGGACGACATCTTCTTCCTCCGGTTCGAGGAGTTGCACGAAGTCGTGCGCACCGGCGTTGCGGACGCCGAGCTCATCCTGAGAAGGCGGGAGGCGTTCCGGTCGTACGAGGCGCTCACACCGCCCCGGGTCCTCACGTCGGACGGCGAGGTGATCACTGCCCGATATCGCGGTGACGTCCCGCCCGGCGCGCTGGCCGGTCTCCCGGTCTCGGCCGGGACCGTCGAGGGCCGGGCCCGTGTCGTCATGGACATCGCGCGGGCCGAGCTCGCGGCGGGCGACATCCTGGTCACCGCCTACACCGACCCCAGCTGGACTCCCCTGTTCGTCACCGTCGCAGGACTGGTGACGGAAGTCGGCGGCCTCATGACGCACGGGGCGGTGATCGCCCGGGAGTACGGCCTGCCGGCCGTCGTGGGAGTGGAGCAGGCCACCCGGTTGATCCGGGACGGGCAGCGGATCCGCGTGCACGGAACCGACGGGTACGTCGAGATCCTCGACTGAATCTGGGATGACCAAAGGTGCGACGGCCCTGGGCGCCCTGGGCTCGCTGCTGGACAGGTCGTTGGTACAGATCACGGAAGCGTCGGCAGACGCCCGGACGTACGACCGGCGAGCGATCTACCAGGTCGCGGATGTGTGGGACAACAACACCTTCCCGCTGTTCCATGCCGCGACCGCCCTCACCTCCGTCGGGCGGGAACGGCGCGCCCGCGCCGCTCTCGCCTGGATGGCCGGGCTCGGGCCGGAGCGGCGGAGCTGGATGCTCGAGCAGGCCGAGGCGGCCGGGCACCCGCTGGAGCGGTTCCTGCCGCCTCCGGTCGCGGGGCCCTCGCACACAAGGGACTCCTTGGGGCGGGTGACGCCGGCCTTCGTACCGCTGACCGCCGAGGCCGCACTCGAACTCGGAACCGACTACGACCTGGCCGCCGCCGAGGTCCGCGCCCTACTGCTCGAACGTGCCGGCCCCCGTTTGACCGGGTCACTCGTCCTGGCCGCCCCGCGCCGCTACGGAACCGGCCCGCAGGCGGGAGAACCGCCCGAGGTGAACCTGTGGCTGGAAGACGTCACCGGCGTACGCTTCGACTCCGACGACCGGATGGGCGTCACCCTGCAGAGCGGGGCGGAGGGAGTGGTCATCCGCGTCGGAGCGGGCGGAAAGCTACGTGCCACCAGCGGCACCGCGTACCCCGATGACCGGTCCTGGCATCTTTCCACCGCCGGCCGGGCCGCCGGCCGGGCGACGCCGCCCCGCGAGGAACCGAACGGCCGCGCACCTGAGCGACGTCTGCCGTACCCGCAGGGCGCGGTCCTGGTCGCCGCCAGGATCCTGCACAGCGTGATGCAGAAGATCCGCACGGTCCGGTACGCCCACCTCGCCGATCGGATCCCCGTCCGGTCGCTCGCGAGCGCACTCGCCGGCGCGGGTGCGGACATCCTGGCCGCAGGCGCTCGTCGAGGCAGCCGCCGCGAGCAGGCGTTCCATGACCTGGTCGAGACCTGGATCGGAAATGGTGGCTCCGCCCTGACACCCTGGTTCGGCGACGAACTGCGGTGCATACTCCGCGAGGAGCAACTCCCGGACACCACCGCGGCATGGATCGAAGGAATCACCACACCGGAGGCGAAGCACCAATCCCTCGCCACGGCATCGGATTCCGGCCTGCCTCCGGAAGGCGAGCTCCGGCTCGCCGGGTACACGGCCGCACACATTCGTCACCAGACGCCGCGAGACGCCGTCGCCGTCATACTTCTGGCCCACGCCGAACAGAACTCGCCGAATCGGCCATGGCGGCTCCGCACTCTCAAGCTCGACAGCGTGAGCCGGTTCCGACTGCGGACCGATGCCTTCGACGGCCCACACGAATTGCGGACGGTCAGGGAGACACTCGGCGTGGACTCCCTGAAGCTCGGCTCCAACGCCCTTGATGTGCGAACCCCGCCTGATGTGCCGGCCACATGAGCGCTTCTCCGGCGGCCGCTGGACCGCCTCGATGGTCCCGCCTTTCATATACCGCCGAGAGGGCCCGGCCTGCGACCGGAAAAGTCACGCGAGGTGCCGTGACCGAACCCTCGTGATACACATAGGAATTCGGTACAGCAAGCCAGTTCTGCCCCCGCCCACAGGCCGATGCCGGACTTGCCATTTCGTTGGGAGGCTGCGTGGCCGCAGCGAGGCGATGGATCTGGGGCGTGCTGGTCGCGGTCACGGCCGTTGCCATCCTGACCGGTTGTTCCTCCACCGCAATCACGTCGGATATCCCATGGCCGCAGCCGACTTGGCATCGCGAAATCAGCCCCAATGCGCGGTCCGCGGCCGACGATCTGTGCCCGAAGGGCTCAGGGCCGAGGGGTTTGGACTGCCGTTCGAAGGCTCCCGGATATGAAGCATGCATGCAGCGGCATCCGGCGAAAAACTCCGCCATGCTGTGCCAGCAGGCGCTTGTCGTCCGCATCGAATGCCGCTTCGGAGAACGAGCCATCTTCCACGACGAACACGACTGCGCCTCGTCGTTCGAATCCTATATCTCCTGCCGTACGGGGATCCCGAAGCGGTCGGACGACGTGTGCGCCGCAGGCGAGCGAGAATTCCTGCGCTGCCCGGAGGACCTTGACCGGACCGGCGATTTCGACTGTGCGAAGGCGCGAGACGCCTACTACGATTGCCGCGGCGACGCGCGGTCCGACGACATATATTGCTCGACATATATCGAGGTCGTCGGGGTGCGTCATGCACTGCGGGTGAGCTGCTCCGGCCTTCTCGACAAGTACCTCACGTGTACGGCCGGAGGGCTCTCCCCCAATGAGTGCGCATTCGGGTCGTACATGAGGCTCAACTGCCTGCGTGACCTGAGATCCGGCGTCTTCCTGCAGATCTCGACGTGCGACTCCATCTGGAGCGATCACCTCAAAGACTGTTCCGGCACCAAGGGACTGGGGTTCGACGGTCCTACGTCCTGCACACACGCCGCGAACTGGAACGAAGCGAGCTACTCGATCTGCGAAAGGCGGCACGACTCCGCCGATACGGTGGGCGTGGCTTACGTCAACCCGAAGGACGGCAGCAATCACCGATTGCCGCTCTGCTGGGCGTCGAAGGGTGAGAATCACCATATGGACGCGGAGGCCGAACACGCCATAGGTGACAGGGTTCTCCGCGTCATACACCGCCTCGGCGAAACCCGCTACGAATCCATGTGATCACCGGGTCATTCCAATCCTCCCGCTGGGCGACCGGCTACAGAAGAGGCCGCGAGCCGCGACAAGAGACACCATCGAACCTCCAGGCTGAGGGCACGGCACCCAAGCAGTGTGCCGCGAGGTGCGGACCTTCTGGAGCTGGGCCTCCAATCGAGGCTCGGGGCTATACCGTGATCGGCATGGACGCGCGTTATCTCGCCGACGCCCGCCACATCTGGACGACCTACGTACGGCGCCGAGGACAGGCCGACACCGTGCAGGGCGAGTTGCTGCGCGCGGTGGAGAAGCTCCGGGATGAGGCGCAGCGCAACGGCAACGCCAACTGGGACGAGCGCCACGAGCGGCTTTTGGCCTACCTCCGCGAGAGGCTCACCGCGCCCGGGCTCTTCGACACGAAGACCTCGGGGACGCTGGTCGCGGATCTGGATCGGATGGCCCACTTCCAGAACCCGCTTACCGGGGACGAGGCCTTTCGTTCGCGTCGCCTGCCGCGTCGTGGACTGGTATCGCGCGCATCCGGAGCCGATCCCGCACGAGCAGGATCCGTACCTCGGGCGCTGAGAATCCGCGGACGGCACGGCCTACCTGTTCGTGTTCGTCGGGCAGGTGCTCTGCCGCCGGCCGGTCGGCGGCCCGTTGGTCATCGCGCGCTCGTATATGAGTATCGAGTCGCTCCTGCGCCGAGTGCCGGAGTAGGAATCGACTGGCTTGACTCTCGCATCGGGCGCGGCCGCATCAGCGACGGGGGACGTTCGAGCAGTCCGTTCGCATGCGGCGGGCGGGCGAGCGGGCAACCACGCTCGCCCGGCGACGCTCCTCGTCATGACCGCGTGAGGGGTCGGGTCTCCACCGCACCGGTGACCGCGAGGTGGCGGCGGCGGCTCGGCATCATCATGGTCGGGTGGGAGACGCTCCAGGCCGCGCTGGCGCAGATCATCTCCTTGATGCGGGCGGCGGTCCGGCCCGTGAAGACGGTGGACGTGACCTGATCGTCGGGGGTCACGCGCTGGATGATTCCATCGCGGCGTCCGAGGCTGATGCACTGCACGGAGTAGCCGATCGTGGTCTTGGGCACCTCACGACCAGTCAGGCGCGCGGCGATGACGTCGGCTGCCAGCCACGCCATCGGGTTCGCCGAGGCGCAGGACATCCGCAGCGGCTTGCCACCCGCCCCTTCGGCGAGCGCGGCGTCGCCGACGGCGTACACATCGGGGTGCGAGACCGATCGCATGCCGGCGTCGACGACGATCCGGCCTGTGTCGGACACCTCGAGGGTGGTGGCGGCCGCGATCGGGTGCACGGTGAAACCCGCGGTCCACACGGTCACCTGAGCCCGGATCTTGCTGCCCGCGCCGGTGACCGCACCGTCCGCTTCGACGCGTGTGATGTCGGCATGGTCGTGCACCGTGATGCCGAGCCGGTCCAAGGCGCCGCGCAAGTGGCGCTGGGCCTTGTCACTGAGCCAGCCGCCGACGCGACCGCGCGCGGCGATCGCGACCTCGAGGCCCGGATGGGCTTCGGCGATCTCGGTGGCCGTCTCGATGCCGGTCAGGCCGCCGCCCACGATCAGCACGGTCCCACCGGGCTTCACCTCGCCCAGGCGCGCCCGCAGCCGGAGAGCGGCCTGCTTGCCGGCCACGTCGCAGGCGTGCTCCGCGACACCAGGGACTCCCTGATCGGCGATGACGCTGCCCAGGGCGTACACGAGCGTGTCATAGGCGAGGGTCTCACCGCCGAGGTCGACGGTCTTGCCGTCCACATCGACAGCGGTGACCCGCGCGGTCCGGACCTGTACGCCGGTGCCCGCGAAGAGGTCGCGCAGTGGACGACGCCGCAGATCCTGTCCGCTCGCGAGCTGGTGCATGCGTACCCGCTCGACGAACTCCGGGTCGCCGTTGACCAGGGTGATCTCGACGTCGTCCCGGTGCAGCCGCTTGGCGAGGCGACCGGCGGTGTTGGCTCCGGCGTACCCGGCTCCCAGGACGACGATGCGGTGCTTCATGACTCGCTCCTATCTGGTTGCTTTCACCTCCTGAACCGGACAGGCGCGCGATCCCTGACAGGCACCGCGTGTGATGTAGGTCACCAACTCGCCGGGAGTGGGCGATGCGGTCCAGCCGCCGCCCACTGGCGTGCCACGCGCTGAAGTTTGTCGGGGTTGACCTGGATGTGGATCGAGGCGATGCCGTCGGGGGTCGCGTCGAGGCAGACCACGCCGATGATCTGCTCGCCGACCTCGACCAGCACGGCGGGACCGCCGTTGACGACGGCGGCGTAGAAGGCGGGATCGCCGCCGACGAGGGCTCGTTTGGAGTCGCTCCGCTGGAACATGCCACGCAGGTACTGGGCGATGCCCATCGCTCCGATGATCGGGGTCCTGCGGGCGACGACCTTCCCGCCGCCGTCGGCCACGCTGACCGCGTCGCCGGCGAGCAGCCGGATCAGCGGCTTGGTGTCGCCGCTGAGGGCCGCGGCGAGAAACTCCTCGACGATCTTCCGCGCGGCGACCGCGTCGATCTCCGTACGGGAGCGTTCGACAGCCAGATGCTGCCGGGCACGCCGGTAGATCTGCTGGCAGTTCGACTCGGTGAGGTCCAGGATTTCCGCGATCTCGCGGTGCGCGTACCCGAAGGCCTCGCGCAGCACGTACACGACGCGCTCGTTGGGGGACAGCCGCTCCATCAGGGTGAGCATCGCCATGGAGACCGACTCACGCTGCTCGAAGGTGTCGTCGGGACCGAGCATCCGATCTCCGTCGAGCACCGGCTCAGGAAGCCACTGCCCCACGTAGGTCTCCCGCCTGGCCCGCGCCGAGGTGAGCTGATTGAGACAGAGATTGGTGAGCACCTTCGTCAGCCACGCTTCGGGCGTCTCGATCCGGTCCCGGTCCGCCGCGTGCCAGCGCAGGTACGTATCCTGCACGGCGTCCTCCGCATCACCGGCCGATCCCAGCAGCCGGTAGGCGATCGCCTCCAAGCGGCCCCTGAAGCTCTCGAACAGATCGGCCTCGTGCGTGCGGAGCGACATCGCCCCATGATCGATCATGCGCACAGGTCGCGTCCACTCCGTGTCCGCCGTGACCGTGGCGCCACGTGAGCCGTCAAGATCCGACCCGGTTCGGCTCCGGTCGCCTGCTTCCCTCGGCACTCGTTGCCCTCACGCAGCGAAAGGCAGGCACATCAGCCGGCGCCCCTGATCGGCACCTGCCCTGCACTGGGCGTACGGGTCATGACCGGCCACCGCCGTCCGAGCTCGTCCATAGCGATCGCCACCCAGATAGTCACTCAGCGATCGGCCTGGATGAGAAGGCCTGCCCGGCTGCTATGCCGTAGGCCATGCGTCCCCGATGCATGCCTCCTGATAATTCCACCATCCCGCCTTCACACCTCGGTCCAACAATGCTTTGGTCGCGCGGACGTCGGCATCAGGAGGCACGCTGAGAGCAACGAGTGGGAATTCCGCGCTGTACGCCTCTCCTCCGATGCCCAACGGGGCGAATACCTCGCACACTGCCTCGGCGGTCGGCTTCGGCCCTCCGCGGACCGGCAGGACGAGGATCGTGCACCAACCGGACCACTCGACGCGCTCCTCGACCCAGCGGACGCCCTCGGCGTCCGTGGTGAACCGCACGATGTCGCCCTCGGCAGCGCCGTCGACGAAGAACGGAACGTTGTCCACCTGTGCGAGATCCCCGCCGAGCGGGGTCGCCCACACGCCTTCCTGGTCGAACTGCGGCCATCCCTCGCGCGGTACGAAGCGGTACCAGACTTTCACTCTGTCGTCAGCAACCATCGTTGTGCTCTCGGACGAGGAGGAGACCATGCTGACGATCCTGTCGGAAACTCTCGTCCCGGTACACGTCGCCCCGGACGTGGACACGCGGATAGAGACCCCTACGCTCCTTCACCTGAAGAGTCCTTCTTTCTCTGCGGCGACTGGGCCCTGGACAAGCCCTATCGTCCCAGTTCAGAGGCACCCTCTGATCGGCTGATCACGACCCGGACAAGCCCACGCGGGACCATCTGACCGTCCGGAACGGCCGCGCATGCCAGTGTCGCGCTGGAGGAATGGCCAGGCCCTCAGGCGTGAGGTGGCGTGGTCACAGCGCGATGCGGACGGTCTTGACCTGGGTGTAGGTGTCGAGTCCTTCCAGGCCGCCTTCGCGGCCCAGGCCGGACTGCTTGTAACCGCCGAAGGGCAGGTTGCCCGTGCTCATCTCGGCCCAGGTGTTGATCCAGACGGTGCCGGCCTCGATGGCTGCGGCCATGCGGTGTGCGGTGGTGAGGTTGGTGGTCCACACGGAGGCGGCCAGTCCGTAGTCGGTGTCGTTGGCCTTGGCGATGGCGTCGTCGATGTCGGTGAAGGTGGTGATCACGCCCACTGGGCCGAAGATCTCCTCGCGGACGACGCGCATGTCGGGGCGGACGTCGTCGAGGAGGGTGGGGGCGAAGAAGTATCCGTGGTCACCGAAGCGCCGGCCGCCGGTCACCACGTTCGCGCCCTCCTCGCGGGCGATGTCGAGGTAGGAGCTGACGCGGTCGAACTGCGCCTTGGTGGAGAGCGGTCCCACCAGCGTGCCCGGGGTCAGCGGGTCGCCCGGGGTGAATGCCTCCATCGTCTTCAGCAACTTCTCGACGAACTCCTCGCGGATGCTCTCCTCGACGAACACCCGTGATGTGGCGACGCAGGCCTGTCCCGCGTTACCCAGGAAGCCGGCCGCCACGCCGCGGACCGCGACGTCAAGGTCGGCGTCGGCGAAGACGACCGACGGCGACTTGCCGCCCAGTTCGAGCGTTACGCGCTTGAGCGTGTCGGTGGCCTGGCGCTGGACCAGCTTGCCGGTCGCGGTCGACCCGGTGAAGGCGATCTTCGCGACACCGGGGTGCGCGACCAGCGCCTGGCCCGCCTCGGCGCCCAAGCCGGTGACGACGTTCACGACACCGGCCGGCAGGTCGGTGCCGGCCAGCAGCTCGGCCAGGCGCAGCGTGCTCAGCGAGGCGGTCTCGGCCGGCTTGAGCACGACGGTGTTACCGGCGGCCAGGGCCGGGGCGAGCTTGCCGGGCAGTTGGCCCATCGGACCGTTCCAGCCCCAGATGATGCCGACGACACCGAGGGGCTCCTTGCGGGTGTAGGCCATGCGGTCCTTGCCGGCGGGAACACTTACGCCGGACAGCTTGGTAGGCCAGCCCGCGTAGTAGCGGAAGACCTCGCTCGCCTCGGCCAGCATGTGTGCGGTCAGCATGCGGGGTGCGCCCATGTTGACCGAGTCGATGGTGGCCAGTTCGTCGGCGTGCTCCTCGATGACGTCGGCGATCTGGTTCAGGATGCGGCCGCGCCGGTCGGGGCTCATCTCCGCCCAGGCGGGATCGGTGAACGCCGCGCGCGCGGCGTGGACCGCGGCGTCGACGTCGGCCGCCTCGCCGCGCGGCACGCTTGCCAGCGCCTCCTCGGTGGCCGGGTCGGTGTTCGGCAGCGTTCGTCCGGAGGCTGCGGCGACCTGCCGGCCTCCGATCCACATCATCCGCTCCCCGGCCCGTACGAACGCGGGGACGTCACGGCGGGCGGTGCCGGCGACGGGCGGGCCGCTCACAGTCGCAGTCATGGTTGTTCCTCTCCCGGTGTCCTGATCGGCAGACCCGTCCTAAACGGATTGCCTATCCGGTTAACGTAACGGACAGGCTGTTCGTTTGCAAGAGAAAGTGAGAAGGCTATCCGGTACGCTGAGGTTCTGGACGCGAAAGGAAGGAAACATCCGCCGTGAGCGCTGAGCCCGCCCCTGCCCGACGTGCCGACGCCGAGCGCAACCGGTCGAAAATCATCGCGGTCGCCCGCGAGGCCTTCGCCGAACCCGGTGCCGCACCGTCGATGGCCGAGATCGCCCGACGTGCCGGCGTCGGCATGGCCACGCTCTACCGCAACTTCCCCGGCAGACTCGAACTGGTTGAGGAACTCTTCCGTAACACCGTCGACGACATGTGCCAAGCCGCCGAATCCGTCAGTGGCGACACGCCTGGCGAGGCCTTCTTCGCCTGGCTCATGCGCTTCCACGCCATCGGCGCACGCAAAGGACCTCTCGCCTCCGTCCTCCTCGCCGAATCCGCCAATGGCACCCCCATCCTCCGCGCCAGCCGCTCCCGCACGATCGCGGCCGGCGAACCCCTTTTCCGCGCCGCGCAACGCAGCGGAGAAGTCCGCGACGACGTCTCTCTCGGACAGATCCTCGACGGCCTCGTCGCGCTCGCCGGAATCGACAACGGCCCGGACTTCCCCGGCGCCCTGATCCGCATCCTGCTCGACGGTCTGCATCCGAATCCGCACACCACGGGCGGACTGCCGGCTGCCAGTGAAGGCGAGGACATCCCCACGACCACAAGAAGGAGCGAGTGATTGGCGTCCGTCTTCCCGCGAGACCCCGCGCCTACCTGCGCCGCCGCAGGATCCGCCGCACCTTTTCAACGCGGCCGACGCAGGATCGTGTTCGTTGCCGACCCAGACAGGGAAGCGATCCTTCTGGTAGCCGGAGACAAGGCTGGACGATGGTCGGGCTGGTACCACGAGGCAATCCCTCCGGCCAAGCACCGCTACGCCCAATATCGCGCAGACATGGCGAAGGAAGACCGAGATGAGCCCTGCCCGTAGCTGGCGCGAAGTCAAGGCGGAGGCCCAGACGCTGAGCTGGATGCGTACGGAACAGGACATCACCTGAAGGAACTCGCCTGAACCGCCGCCTCCACAAGCGACCAAGGTGAGCCACACCCTCCCACGGCTCCGAGGTATCGGGCTGATCGCCGACGCCCTGAAGTCGCGAGTCGAGGGCGGTGGCAGGCCGATTGACGGTGCCAGCCCCGCTTTCCGCTGGCGGAAGGCGGGGCTCTTCACTCTCATGGGCGGTACTGGGTTCGAGCCGGTGGCCCCTCGCTTGTGAGGAGCCAAGAGCGCTCCGGGCGGTACGCCGGCCTGCGGACCGACCTGGGACCCACTCCCCCGCCAACCATCTCCGAGCTGCCCTGATGGCACGCTGATGGCATGACGGTCAGGGCCGGGGGCCGGCGCAGGAGACGTCCTTGGCCGGCAGGGTGCCCTTGATCAGGAACGCGACGGTGGCCTTGTCGGCGCAGGTCGAGCCGGTGCCGTAGACGAAGTGGCCGCCGTGCTCGACGCCGAGGAAGCCGGCGCGGTCACCCAGGGCCCTGTGCATTCCCCGGCCCGCGGCCCAGGGTGTGGCGTTGTCGCGGCGGTTCTGCAGGATCAGGATGTTGCGCGAACCGTGCGAGGTGACCTTGACCACCGGCTCGATCGGCTTCTGCGACCAGAACGCGCACGGCAGGATGTTGTTGGGCATGCCCGCGCTCAGCGGGTACTTCGCGCGGGCGGCCGCGGTGGCGTCGGCGTAGGAGTCCACCTCTCGCGACCAGGTGGTGTCCCCGCAGAGCATGGCCAGGACCATCGTGGCCTGGTTGTCCGCCGGCACGCCCTTCGCAGCCGGGGTGTCGGCGAGAATCTGCCGGAGCACGGCGACGCCCGCGTCCGCCGGGGTCTTGCCGGCGGACAGGTCGGCCGCCGCCTTCCAGAATTGCGTGAGTGGGGCAAGCATCTCGTTGCGCTGCAACATCTGGTACGTGACGCCGCGCAGCATCGCACCACTGATGGCCACCGGTGTGCCCGGCATCGTGGCCGGCTTCCGGTCGAGGCGGTCGGCCAGCGCGAGGAAGGTGTCGGTGACCTCGCCGGCGGTGCCGCCCAGCCCGAGTTCGGCGTCGTCCGCCGCGGCCACGCGGGCGGCGTCCGGGAACCGGTCGTTCATGCCCTGGTTCCAGGTGTTCAGCATCTTCGCCCACACCTTGCCCGGGTCGACGTTGCCCTCCAGCACCATCCGGTCGGTGTTGCGGGGGAACAGCGAGGCGTAGACCGCGCCGAGGTAGGTGCCGAAGGACTGGCCCCAGTAGGAGATCTTCCGCGCCCCGAGCGCCTGGCGAATGCGATCCATGTCGCGCGCTGTGTTCGCGCTGTTGAAAAAGCGGAGCTTGTCACCGATCGTGGCGCACTGCCGGGCGACGGCGCGCGCGGTGGTGACGTTGCCCTCGATCGAGCCGCCGGCCCCGGGGTAGGGGAAGATGGTGAGAAGGCTGTCGCCGGACAGACCGCAGCTCATCGGGGTGCTGTGGCCGACGCCGCGCGCGTCGAACCCGATCAGGTCGTAGGAGTCCAGCACCCCCCTCGGGAGCGTGAGCGCCATCTGGCCGGGCATGTCCAGGCCCTGCAGCCCCGGACCCCCCGGGTTGACCAGCAGGTCGCCGCGCTTCTTGCCGTGCTTGGCGGTGGCGATCCTGGAGACCGCGACGGTGATGGTCTGTCCGCCGGGGCGGCGGTAGTCCAGAGGCACCTTGACCGTGCCGCAGGTTTGCCTGGGGTCCCGTTTGGCGCCCGGCGCGGGTTCCGGACACTCACCCCACTTGATCGAAGTCTGGACCGGGCCGGTGGTCGCCACGGTCCTGGCGCCGGCCGGCTGCCCGCCGATCACCGCCCCCGCTCCCGCGACCGCGGTCAGTGCGCCGGCGACGACGACGCGTACGCGGATGGTGTTTCCCATGGTGCTGTCCTCCGAATTGCCGATGTGCCGTGATCTGGCTTCGCGGTTGACCGTGGTTGTCGGCCGCTGATGAGAAAGCTAGGAGTGGAGGGCGCTGTCCCGAATCACTGCGTTGCGGACAATCCGTGTAGCTCACATGAGGGACAAGCGCGGCGACTCGGGGATCAGAGATCGCTAGGCTCTGAGCCATGTCGGGGACCTGGGCCAGCGACCGCTTGCGGAGGTTGTGGGAGGTGTGGCGCGTCTACGACGCCACGGTGTGGGACCGGTGGCTGGCCGTCGTGTCCACCGGGCTGGCGTTCGTCCCGGCCTTGTCGATCATGAGCGTCCAGTTCGGCGACCTGTCAGGACGCCCGGCGGACGCGTTCCAGATCGTCCTGATCCTGGCCCAGACGGTGCCTCTGGCCGTGCGTACCCGATGGCCCGCCGCGTGCCTGGCGATCAACGGCACGGCTTTCGTGATCTACGAGACGCTCGGCTACCCGATGCAGTTCGGCACCGTGACGGTGTACATCGCGCTGTACTCGGTGGGCGCGCACCAGGAGCGGTTCCGGTGGGTCATCGCCGTCGTGGCATCGGCCGCGTACGTCGTGCTGTGCGTGGCCATAATCCTGCTCGGCTCACCGGTTCTGCAGAGCGACTTCCTGGTGTTCTACCTGCTTTTCGCCGCGTGCTGGCTGGGCGGCGCCTTCGTACGCGGGCAACGGCTCCAGGAGGCCGAGCGACGGCGGCTCGCCACCGAGGCCGCCGCCGCCGCGGAGCGGGCGCGCATCGCGCGGGAGCTGCACGACGTGGTGACCCACCACGTCACCGCCATCGTCGTGCAGGCCGACGCCACGCAGTTCGTGGCCACGTCGCCGGACCGCGTGGTCACGGCACTGTCCACGATCGGCGGCGCCGGCCGCCGAGCCCTGGCCGAGCTGCGGTATCTGCTGGACGTGCTGGAGGCGACCGGAGAGTCGGCCACGCCCGTCGTGGGCAGCGTGCGAGACCTGGTCGAACAGAGTCGAAGCGGCGGCCAGCCGATCGAACTGGTGGAAGACGGCGACCAGCCCCCGCTCCCGGTCGGCGTGGGGCTGGCCGTGTACCGCGTGGTGCAGGAGAGCCTGACGAACGCCGTCAAGTACGCCGAAGGCCGCCCCACCACCGTTCGCATCGGCTACCGGGACGACCGCGTGGAGGTCGAGGTGACGAACGCCGCCGCCGCGGTCCCCGTCGGCGCGAGAAGCGGCCTCTCCGGCGGCCGCGGCCTGACCGGACTGCGCGAACGGATAGGCGCGCTGGGCGGTGAGCTGTCCGCAGGCGAGCAACCGGACGGCGGTTTCCGAGTCTCCGCGTCGATCCCCGTAGGCGGTACCAGATGACCATCCGTGTCATGATCTGCGAGGACCAGGAGGTCGTCCGTACCGGCTACGTGACGGCGTTCGACGCGCAGCCGGACATGGCGGTGGTCGGCGTGGCCGCCGACGGCCCGGCCGCGGTCGAGGCGGTCACCAGCCTGAAGCCCGACGTGGTGGTCATGGACATCCACATGCCGCTGATGGACGGCATCGAGGCGACGAGGCGCATCGCCGGCCCCGGTGTCGCAGCGCCGCCGAAGGTACTGGTGGTGACCACGTTCAACGTGGACAAGTACGTCTACGAAGCCCTGCGTGCCGGAGCCAGCGGCTTCCTTCTGAAGGACGCCCCTCTCCTGGATCTGGTGAACGGCGTCCGCACCGTCGCCCGCGGAGAGTCCCTGCTGTCCCCCACCGTGACCCGTACCCTGATAGGTCGCTTCGCCGACCGCCTCCGCCCGGCCGTCCCCACCCCCGACGAGGATCCGCTGGCCGTCCTGGCTCCCCGCGAACGCGAGGTACTGCGGCTGATCGCCCGTGGCCTCTCCAACGCCGAGATAGCAGCGGAACTGGTAATCAGCTTCGAGACCGTCCGAACCTACGTCTCCCGGATCCTCACCAAACTGGACCTACGCGACCGCGTCCAGGCCGTGGTCTTCGCCTACCGCACAGGCTTCGCCGACGACGACCGCTGAAACCGACAATCGCCCCATAAGCGCGACGTCTCTGCGGCCCTGGAGATCTTGGACCGAGTCGCACGCGATCAACCACCAGGTGTGGATGAACTCGCTCAACCGACCGAGATCCAAACTGGCGCGAACCTTCAGCCAGGACGACGTCAAGACCCGCGTCGAACCCGTCTCGGTCCTCGGGCACGACCAACGCCCTACGGATGGCACGCAGATTCTTCTCCGGTAGAGGACCTTCGGGGGGGAACTCCTGCGGCTGCGCGCTCATGCCGTCAGCGTACGTACAGGCACTCGATGCGGCGCCCAGGCGAACACAGGACCAGAGGAAGTGATCGCACGCGGGACGACGTGCTACTCCAGGACGTGACTCCCCGACTACTAGGGCCGCACGAGCGCCCCACCGCCTGGCGAAGATCGAGATGAAGACCAGTGTGTAGGGGCCGTGTCAGCACCCCATGTCCGAGCGCAGGATCTCTTCATGCCTCTCGGCAAGGTCCGGCTCCGCCTAGAACGACGCGAAGAACGGGAGGTCGCGCTCCCCGGCATGCTCCCGAGATGCCTCATGGCTCACCTTCGAGACCCAAACTGATCGAACAGAGTTCTTCGTTCAACTGACTTCGTAGCTCTGCCGAATCAACGGGAACGCTTTCTCCAGGTCCGTTTGGCTTCGTACCCGAAGCTCGAGGTCCCCGGTACCAAAATGACCGATGTTCCGCATGTCCCGGCTGAAGCCCTCCTCTAACTGAACGGAGTCGGGGTCGACCTTCACGAAGATGAGGAGCTCGTTGGCTTGAGGGTGAACCTCTATGCAGGCGAAGTTCTGGGTCCGCTGGAAGGCGATGTAGAGCTTGCGGGTCTTCTTGACGACATCGTCTCCAAGCGCCTGAATCTGCCTTTCTAGCCGGTCATACAGGACGACCAGTGGCCGTCGAGCGCGGGCGAGGTTCTCCTCGACAACACTGGTCGCTGCGGGGGGCACGTCGATGTCGGCGGGCGCGGGCTCGTGCTCCATATCCACGGCGAGCAAGTCGTTGAGCGCGTCGATGACAACGTCCTGTCCATCGGCCAGCATCTCGGGGGTGAGAGACGGACGCTTCGCATAATCAGCGCCGATCACCGGGCTGAGAACCCGCTCCGCCCCGGGTAGCCGCCTGAGGTGCCGCAGGAGCCGTTCTAGACGTTCCGTGGCTACGCCCCGACCGCGCATCCACTCGAAGTTGATCGAAAGTACCGGCTTGTCCACGTCGGCGTAGATACTCCACACCGACGCCTCCGCTGCCCCCACCCGGAAGGAGGCGGTCACCGATGGGAAGGCCCCCGTACCGAATGAATATCCCCGGAAGGCGAGATGGCTCTCTGCATGGCGGTACACCGCGAGCAAGGTGTTGTACGCCGGACCTGCGCTGTTCTCGAGGCCCTGCAACAGGCTCCGTTCATCCCATTGCCCCCCTGAAGACACCAACGCCGGCCCACCGCCGTTTGTCGCCGCCTTGATGAGATCGTCAGGATTCACTGAGTCACCGAGCACCGTCAGGATCGCCTGAGCCACCTTCTCCAGCCAGTCGATAACCTCGACGACATCCCCGTCGTTCAGTTCCGCACGTGCCGGCGGCGGGGCTGGATTGCGGTCCGCCGTGTGTGCAATGCGGTTCCGCCGATCGATGATCTCGTCCAGGCGCTCCCTGATCTGATCAGGCTTGACCTGGGGCCCGGTTGCGCTCATCACTTCAGCGACCTTTCGCCAGAGGTCGCCCTCGACAACGTGCGAAAGGCCCTCCTTAATTTGGGCAGGTCTCTGATGGGTGGAGCGCGCGAACCTCTCGCCCCAGCAGCGCCGCAGCACCTCACCCAACTCCCCGTTGCCTTGGTACACGCGTTCGAAGGCATCGACCGGAATTTCCAGTTTTGAGAAACGCGGAGGCCGCGGCAGATCCGGGTTGAGCGCCAGAACTACGGCCCTCTCTGTGATCTCCCGTGTTATCCAATGGTCCAATCCAGCCACAGACTGCGACCACGCCGCTCGGTACATGTCCTCAACGTCCACCACGCCGGCGCGCATGGCAGCAAGCGCCCGCCCCGCCTTCACGAGTCCACGCGCGAAATCGAGATTTTCAAGGAACTCGTCGAACGCCGTGATGGGCTCGCTCGTCGGCATGACTTCTCCTACCGGGGGTTGCAGCAGTTTCCCTGGCGCCCCAGGGTCTATTGATCAACTGCAGGGAGACTAGGAGATCACTCTGGTGTCAGGTGGTCAAGGCAGACTTCGGGAGCGCCTGTGAAAGCGCAGAGCCGTTCGCGCTCGGTAGGCAGGGTAGTGGCTGGCCGAGCACCTCTCCTGAGAAACGGCCACCACGGCTCCCCGGCGTCTATGAACTGCGGAGTAAGATCTCCCAGCGATCCCAAGTGACTCGGTCTCTAGCCTCGCGGGTGACGAGCGCGAACCTCGGAGGCGCACAGAACCAATGGCAGCCCGAAAACACGAAGCCCCGTGGCGTGATCGCTACGGGGCTTGTTTTTGCAGGTGGGCGGTACTGGGTTCGAACCAGTGACCCCTCGCTTGTAAGTCAACCCAGGAAAGGGCGGGACCTGCACTAGTACCCGCCCTGACCTGGGCGTACGGTCCATCGTCGTCCGCCGCCGTGTCCAG
>NZ_JBDJAW010000003.1:300000-385774 GCF_039649665.1 Microbispora sp. ZYX-F-249
TCTCCGACGCCACGCAGTGAAGCCATGCCCTGGTCAGCGGGCTGACGCCGTGCCAGGCATGCGCGAACGCCGCGTCGAGCAGGCCCAGGGCGTCCGTTCGGTGGCCCTCGAAGCCCGGCACGAACGCCGCGTGGGCGAGCACGGCGGCGGCCAGCGGGTGGTCCCCGCACTCGCGGGTGGCCGACAGCGCCATGCGGAACAGCCGCGCCGCGGTGGGGCCGTCGTTCAGGTCGAAGAAGGCGACCCTGCCCGACAGCAGGGCCGAGCGCGCGGCCGCCTCGGCCAGCGTGTGCCGGACCGCCCCCTCCGGCGCCGCCCGCAGCAGGCTCATGCCGAGCCGTGTGTGCGCGACCGACGCCTGGAAGATGTCGTCCGGCGGCGAGGTCCAGTAGAGCGCGGCCTGCTTGTCGACGACCCGGGCGAACGCCTCGGCCGACTCGGCGTCGACCCCGCGCCCGCGTTCCACCGCCGCGGGAAGACGCTCGCCGCCCTCACCGAGGAGCGGAGCGAGCACGCCCGCGCCGAAGAGCCCCCGCAGGAACGTGGAGCGGTCGATGCCGTCTGCGGCGATCATGCTCAGCAGCCTCCGTATCTCGTCCACCACCTCCGTGACCGGCCGCATGGCCATCTCGTCGGGGGTGAGCAGTCCCAGTTCGCTCGCGGGCTTGTCGAAAATCGTCACCAGATGCTTGCGGTAGCGCGGATCCGGCCACCGCTCGCCGGTCTCCCACCGCCTGACCGTGTTGGCCGTCAGGCCGGTGTCCTTCTCGCCGCACGACCGCATGGACGTACGAATGCGTTCGCACAGCTCCTCGTAGGACCACCCGCGCTGCAGGCGTTCCCACGCGAGCCGGCGATTTTGCGGATGGCGGTGGTTGGCCGGCATGTCGCACCCCCAGCACACTGTGTCAGCGTGACACGCTGACACTACGGGAGATTCTGTGTTCGCGCGGCTACTGGCTGTGATTGGACGTCCTCTGGCTGATACTCCAACCGCTTCAAAAGCGCTTAGCTTGGCCCACTTCCGCGAGCAGCCGTTGGAGATGGGTGACATGACCACGCTGGAGGACATCGCACGAGACCACGCCGGCTGGATCATCTGGCGGTCGGACGTCGGCCGCTGGTGGGCGACCAGGCGCGGCCCGGTGAACCTCGACGCGATCCGCAGGGGATGCGCGATGACGCTCGACGCCGACGACCCCGAGGCCCTCGCCGCGGCGCTCACGGCCCAGGCCGAGCTGACCGCCGCAGTCGCCGCCGACGCCGCGACGACCGGGTGACGGGGGCCGCCGGCGCGGTCAGCGGCCGTGCCGCAGGCGGTCCCTGATGTAGTGGACGACGTGGACCGCGCAGGCGCCGTTGTCGGCGCCTGCGCGATCGGTGACGGTCAACTCGGCCGGCGACGGGCATGACGAACCGCCCCAACTGCACCGGCGTTCGTGCCCCTTCGTGCCCGGCCGGTAGTCGCCCGCTTCCCAGAACTTGATCTGCAACAGATCCATCCGCCCCTGCCCCTCCGCTGTCTCAGGCGAGGAGATCGGGCCTGAGGACGTCCGCCTGCAGGATGCGCTCGATCTCCTTCTCGTCCGCATTGTGTCCCGTCTGCCGCCGGAGCTCCTTTCGTACGGCGTCGAGGATCACGGGCGTGAGGAGAACGCGGATGAGAGATTTCGGCGCCGTCGCCGCGCGGGCCTTCCACAGGTCGTCGATCAGTCGGCGCTTGAACGCCTCCTTGCTGAGGTAGAAGAGCGCGTCGGCCTTCCCACTCAGCCCCCCTTCGTCGAGGAGGTCGACCTCCAGGGCCAGGTCGACGACGACCGGGAGGCCACCGGTGAGGTGGTAGACCTGCCACATCTGCCCGTTCGTCAGCACCATCCATTCGACGCCCTCGTTCACCGCGTACATTTGCACCTGCCGCAGGTGTTTGACGCCCAATTTCTGCGTGCACCGCTTGACCTCGATGAACGCGGCCAGCTGCTTGTCCACGCGTATGCCGTAGTCGGCGAATTCGCCTTTGACCTGGTATTCGGTGGTGAGATCTTCGTATTTGTCGTACCCCAGCCCCTCGCAGAGGAAATCGGTGACGAGCAGGCGGGTGTCGCCCTCGTTGGCGTCGCGGGCGATGAGATCGCTGAGGGGCTTGCCGTATCGGCGAATCGCCGTGCGGATGCGGATGCGCGCCTCGGATTCCCACTTCGGCATGGTCCGAGGGGTGGCGGGCGCCTTCCGGGTTCCGCGAACGTCGCCCTCAGGCGTGAGGGAGGCTTGAGTCGCATCGGGTGTGACGAGGGCCTCGGACGTCTGCTCGGTCATCGGGTGCACCTTCTCCTCAAAACGCTCGGGTCGTTTGCCGGTCATCGACGTGACGGTGTTGGACGCGTTTCCGCCCCCGAATGGTTACCGCCGTAAATATCTGTTCAGCAACAAATGAAATTGCGGCCGTATGTCTCAAATTAGGATTTATCCGGTTATGTACGGTCATTTCGACCGCCATGTTCGAAGCCGAGTCGGTGTGCCTCGCGGGGCGCCGTCCGTGTGCCTCGGAACTGGGGGTTCCACGTCGTGTTGCGTCTCGCTATAGTGCGGATTGCACTAAGGCGATGGGGGAGTGATGGGGCGGGCGGACAGGGATCTGGTCGGGCTCACGGTGCTCGCCCTGCTGTCCGTACGGCCCGCCCACCCCTACGAGCTGCACCGGTTCGTCATCGACACGCACAAGGACTACATCGGCGGGCTGCCCCGCAGCCTCTACCACGCGGTCGACCGGTTGGCCCGCGACGAGCTCATCGCTCCGGTCGAGACCAGCAGGGAGGGCCGCCGGCCGGAACGCACGGTCTACCGGGTGACCGAGGAGGGGCGGGCCGAGCTGAGCACCCGGCTGCGCCGTCTCCTGGAACAGCCGGACGGCGACACCAAGGTCTTCCTGGCGGCGGTGTCGCTGATGGGATGCCTTCCCGTCCCCGAGGCGGAGCGGGCGCTGAGCACCCGCGCCGCCACGCTGGAGGGCGCGATCGTCGCGGCCGACGCGCACATCGAGACGCTGGGCGGCTCCGGCCTGCCGCGCGTGCTGGTCCTCGAAGTGGAGTACGACCGGGCGATGAAGGCCGCCGAATTGGAGTGGGTCCGTGCGACCCTCGCCGAGATCCGGTCCGGCCGGATCACCTGGAGCACCGAGACGAACGCCGGGCAGCTCGACCGGCAGTGATGCGCCGGCCGGATGCGCCAACATCCGGCCGGCGCCCGACCCGACCACCGCGAAGCGGCCGATCAGGGCTCGCACTCGAAGGATAGGCGGCTTCGCGGTCATCCGAAAGGAGCCGTAGCGATGCCGGAAACCGCATCCGATGACATCCACCGCCTGCTGGACGCGCTGACCGCGGCCTGGAACGACGGTGACGCCGCCGCCTTCGCGGGGCTTTTCACCGAGGACGCCGACTACGTGACGTACTTCGGGGCCCGCATGGAGGGCCGCCGGGCAATCGAGGACAGCCACCGGGCACTGTTCGAGGGCCCGCTGAAGGGGTCCCGGCTGGGCGCGCCGGCCGCCGCGCCGCCGCTGCGGAAGATCCGCCTGCTGAGCCCGGACACGGCGCTGGTCGTGATGACCGGGGGATCGTCCCTGCCGGACGGCGGGTCCGATCCGGGCCGTGACTCGATCATGACGTTCACCGCGGTCAGGGAGGGCGACGGCTGGCGCCTCGCGTCGTTCCAGAACACGCGGATCGGTGCGCCGTGACGCCTGCCGAGACCCCGCTGTGCGAGGTGCGCGGCGTCGTCGAGGCGCCGGTCGACCGGGTGGCCGGCCTCATCCTGCGGGTACGGCCGGGGCCGGTGGGGCGGCACAACTGCTTCCCGCTGGCGGAGCACGGCGGAACGCTCACGGGGGGACCGGACCGGTTCGTGCTCGCCGCCCCCGGGCACACGATGACCGTCGAGGTGGGACCGGACCGGCTGGCCGTCCAGGGCGGCTGGTGGTATCGCGGTGAATACCGCCTCGCCCCCGATCCGGCCGGCACGCTGCTGGTCCACCAGGTCCGCAACGTGGCTGAGCGCCTGCGCTGGGGAGTGCCCCTGGCCAACGGGTTCTTCCGGCGGTTCGGACCGCGGACGCGCGAGGGCTTCGCCGTCCTGCTCGACCGGGTGGGAGCCGAGCTGGGCTGCCCGGTCCGCCTGCTGGGCGGGCGCTGAGAGGCCCCGGCCCGGTCCGGCCCGGCCCGGTCCGGCCCGGCCCGGCTCGGGCCGGTCCGGGACCCCGGCCTGCACGGGTGCGGTGCGCCGCGACGTCGCCGCCCGGGTTGCGCGCCGAGATCCGGGCGGTGTACGGGGCGAGCGAGACTCTGGCCGGTCGCGACGGAGGGGAGCGCGAACGCACGGTCGAGCCGGTGCGCATGGTCGCCGCAGGCCACCGCTCCGGGCACGTGGCATGATCGAATAGATGTTCTAATACAATCGATGTCATGACGGCTTTTCAGGCCTCGCTGCTGGACTGGGGTAAGGACGTTCAGATCGGGCCGCTCGGTTCGTCGGTGCGGCGCACGCCGCTCGGCCGGGGCGCCTGGATCGACGTCCGGCCACACTGGGTCGAGGGGGCGGACGCGCTCTTCGAACGCCTCCTCGAGGCGGTGCCCTGGCACGCCGAGCGCAGGCACATGTACGACCGGGTCGTGGACGTGCCGCGGCTGCTGAAGTTCTACGACGAGGGCGAAGAACTGCCCGATCCCGTCCTGGCCGAGGCGAGGGACCTGCTCGACGCCCACTACGAGGAGGAGCTCGGCGAGCGGTTCCGCACGGCGGGCCTGTGCCTGTACCGGGACGGCCGCGACAGCGTCGCCTGGCACGGCGACACGATCGGACGCGGCAGCACGCAGGACACCATGGTCGCCATCGTGTCGGTCGGCACCCCACGCCCGCTGCTGCTGCGCCCGCGCGGCGGGGGAGGCCCGACGCTGCGGCACGAGCTGGGCCACGGCGACCTCATCGTCATGGGCGGGAGCTGCCAGCGCACCTGGGAGCACGCTGTTCCGAAGTCCACCAAGGTGATCGGCGCCCGCATCAGCGTGCAGTTCCGCCCGAGAGGCGTACGGTGACGGCACGCGGCGGGCACCCCTGATCCGACCCGCCTCGGCCGCCTCCCGGGCATGAGGGCCCGCCCCCGCCTGCCCGGCCGTTGACACGTGCGGTTTCCTGGTACTGCTGGAGCAAGGCCCGGGCAAAGGACGGGCCACGGTCGCACGAGGAAAGGTCGCGGATGATCCCGAACCCCTACGCCCCCGCCCCCACCCGGTACGACGACATGCGGTACCGGCGCAGCGGAAGGAGCGGGGTGCTGCTTCCCGAGATCTCCCTCGGCCTGTGGCACAACTTCGGCGACGGCCACCCCCTCGACGTGCAGCGTGCCGTCCTGCGCCGGGCCTTCGACCTCGGCGTCACCCACTTCGACCTGGCCAACAACTACGGCCCGCCGTACGGCTCGGCGGAGGAGAACTTCGGCCGCCACCTGCGCGCGGACTTCCGGCCCTACCGGGACGAGCTGTTCATCTCGACCAAGGCGGGCTACGACATGTGGCCCGGCCCGTACGGCGAGTGGGGATCGCGCAAGTATCTGCTGGCCAGCCTCGACCGGTCGCTGAGCCGGATGGGCCTCGACTACGTGGACGTCTTCTACTCCCACCGGCCCGACCCGGACACCCCCATCGAGGAGACGATGGGCGCCCTCGACACGGCGGTGCGCTCCGGCAAGGCCCTCTACGTGGGCATCTCGAACTACTCCGCCGAGGAGACCGAGCGGGCCGCCGCCGTGCTGCGCGAGCTGGGCACCCCGCTCCTGATCCACCAGCCGCGCTACTCGATGCTCGACCGGTGGGTGGAGGACGGGCTGCTCGACACGCTGGAGCAGGCGGGAGCGGGCTGCATCGCCTACTCGCCGCTGGCGCAGGGCCTGCTCACCGGGCGCTACCTCGACGGCGAGGTGCCGGCCGACTCCCGGATGGCGATCGGCCACTTCCTCACGCGCGACCGGCTCACGTCCGGCCTGCTGGAGACCCTGCGCGGCCTCGACAAGATCGCGCAAGAGCGCGGGCAGACGCTCGCCCAGCTCGCCCTGTCGTGGATCCTGCGCGACCGGCGCATCACGTCCGTGCTGGTCGGGGCCAGCTCGGTCGGGCAGCTCGAGCAGAACATCGCGGCCCTCGCCGCGCCCCCGCTCACGCCGGAGGAGCTGGCCGAGATCGAAAGCCTGCTGCCGTAGGGGCTCGTTCCGTGATGGTGTCCCGCCTGAGCATCAGTGAGGAGTAGCAGGATCACGCCCCGGGGAACGAGGAAGATCGATACCGGCAGACGGAAGAGGTCGCGCTTCATGGGCTCGGCGTTCGCCTGATTCATCGGCTCACGGGTGGAGTGTTCTATGAAGCGCTTCGGTGTGGAGCGCGCTTTTCGGTGACGACTTCGTGAACTGATCTACGCAACGGGGGCGGGTGTATGCCGGCCGGGCTCTTCTTTCTGCTTACTCGCCCCCGTCGCCACCGTCTCCGCCGAATCCACCGTCTCCTCCGCTTCCGCTGTATCCGGCGCCACCACCGCCGCCGTATCCGGAGCCGCCGGCGCCTCCGTTCGAGCTGCGCTCGCCCGCCTCCTCCATCAGCCCCAGGACGCCGCCGAGGACCAAAGCGCCGACGAGAAGCTTGAGGACCCCCTCCCAGCCCCATTTGGCCAGCACGAACAGGGCGACGATGGCCGCCACTGTCAGGAATTTGCGCATGATCCCTCCTCGAGTTCGGGCGATCTCACTGTCGCTCACGCAAAGTGACGAAGTCAATACGCCAATCAGGCGTCGCGGGACAATCTCGTTCAAGGGCTCTTTCTCTGTGCTGAAGGTCTGCTCGTGACTCTCTGATCGCGCATCTCGCGTGCGGCCGTATCTCCTCGCGGCGTCGCTGCTCCCGGGAATGAAGCCGCCGTCTTGGGATGCCGCGCACCCCGGCCGTACGGATCGGATCCAGCCCATCGACGAGACCCGTTCAAATGCCGTAGTCGCCGCCGGCGGTCGCTTTCAAGCCCGCCGGATCGGGGTGCCCGCCGCGGTCTAGTTGTTCTGTCCCGTGAGGGTGGGTACGCGGCTGGCGGGTGGTAGGCCGTTCAGCGCGGTGTGGCCGCGGTGGTGATTGTAGGTGTGCAACCAGGCGGGCAGGGCGGCGCGGCGTTGGTCTCGGAGGTGTAGGGCTGGGCGTATGCCCATTCGCCGAGCAGGGTGCGGTTGTAGCGTTCGGCCTTGCCGTTGGTCCGGGGTTTCTTGATGTCGACGTGTACGAGGTCTCCGGGTGTGAGGTGTTCGTAGCGGCGGATGGTGCGGCTGGTGGCGCGGTCGAGGTGGGCCAGGCGGGTCAGTCGGTAGCGGGCAAGGACGCGGGGGACGGTCGAGGGGTGCGGGCCCAGCAGGTAGGCGATGCGGGCCGGGCCCGACCGGCGCAGCACGCGGACTTTGATGATGCGCCGCTCGGTGCGGGTTGGGGTGCGGCGAGGGCTGTGGTGCGGGCGCGAGGAGCGGTCGGCCATGCCGGCTGCTCCGTCTTGCCGGTAGCGGTCGGCCCAGCGCCGGGCGGTGGTGACGGCGACCTGGAAGCGTTCGGCTGCCCTGCGCAGCGGCCAGCCGTCGTCGACGACCCACCGGGCCAGGCGCAGGCGTCCGAGTTCGGTCAGCGGGGCGTTATGGTGGGGCATGAGGGCCTTTCTGGTTGGCGTGTAGATGTCGCAATCCACACCAAACCGAAGGCCCTCACCCATTTACAAGGTCATTCGTGCGTGTCGCCCCGTACCTAACCTCTGTGGTCAGTACAACTAGTCGACCTCGGCGCTGCCGTTCACGCGGAGCTTGCGGCGGGCCCGCTCGTAGAAGGTGGTCGTCCCCAGCCGTACGACGCGGGCGGCGGCGCGCAGCGCGGTCACGGTGAGCCGGTCGCCGGGGCACAGGTGGCCGCCGATCATGCCGTCGACCTCCATCGCGAGCTGCCCGCTGGTGGAGAGCACGTCGAGCGTCACCTCCTCGTCCGCCGACAGGACCAGCGCCCGGTTGAACGCCGAGTGGGCGGCGGCGGGGACGACGAGGAAGCCCTCGACGGTCGGGGAGACGATCGGGCCGCCCGCCGAGAAGCTGTACGCGGTGGACCCGGTGGAGGTGGAGACGATCACGGCGTCGGCGGCGTACCGGACGAACGGCTCGCCGTAGACGGAGACGGAGACGGCGGCGAGCCCGTCGCCGGGGATGCGCACGAGGGCGATGTCGTTGAACGCCGTCACCATCCGGCCGTCGTGGCTCGTCGCCCGGACGGCCATGCGGGGCTCGACCGTGTATCTGTGCTCGTCGATCGCCGACAGCGCGGGCGCGAGATCGTCCACGTCGATCTCCGCGAGGAAGCCGAGCCGTCCCAGGTTCACCCCGAGGACGGGGGTCGGCCGCCCGGCGATCAGGCGCATCGTGCGCAGCATCGTGCCGTCGCCGCCGAGGCTGACGAGAAGGTCGGACCGCCGCACCAGGGCCGGGGCGTCCACCGCGACCGCGCTGCAGTCGATGCGTCCCACCTCGTCGGGCAGTCCGAGCACCGTGACGTCCCGTTTGCGCGCCCACTCGACGATCGTGTCGATCGCCTCCTTGGAGTCGCGCTGCGGGTGCAGGACGAGACCCACGGTGCTGACCATGCCCATGCCCCAACTGTACGGCCCGGCCCGGGGCGCGGCCGCTCTCAGGCCGCGAGGGGCAGGTAGACCCGGAACCGCGTGTCGCCGGGGCGCGACTCCACCCGGATGTCCCCGTGGTGCTTGTTGACGACGATCCGATAGGAGATGTCCAGGCCGAGGCCGGTGCCCTCACCGACGGGCTTGGTGGTGAAGAACGGCTCGAAGATGCGGGGCCGGACCTCGGGCGGGATGCCGGCGCCGGTGTCGCCGACCTCGACGATCAGATGGCCGTCCTTGCGCCGGGTGCGGAGGGTCAGCGTGCCCGCGCCGTCCATCGCGCCGAGCGCGTTGTCGATGAGGTTGGTCCACACCTGGTTGAGCTCCGCCGCGTACGCGGGGATGGGCGGCAGCGACCGGTCGTACTCCTTGACCGTGCGCACGCCCTCGGGGATCTTGCCGTGCAGCATGGTCAGCGTGGCGTCGAGCAGGTCGTGCACGTCGACGGTCTGGTGCGGGGCGCGGTCGAGCTGGGAGTACTGCTTGGCGGCGGCGACCAGGCCGGAGATCCGGTTGACCGTGTCGTCGATCTCGGACATCAGCAGCTCGGTGTCGACGGTGTAGGTGAGCCACCGGACCGCCGGCTCCAGGTTGTCCTCGCCCACCGCCCCGGCGATCTGGTCGAGCCAGACCGCGTCGACGCCCCCGGCGACCAGCGTGGCCGCCAGGTCCCAGCCCCCGACGATGTCGTGGTCGTCCAGCCAGTCGGCGACCGCGTCCTCGGCGTCGGAGCGCGCCAGCGGGGACAGTTCGGGGGCGGACGCGGCGCGCTTGACCGCGTCCTCCTGCAGCTCCACGAGGTCGTGCAGCTGGCTGCCGTCCAGCCGCCCGTCGGCGATCATCGCGAGCTTCTGCCGCATGCCGGCGACCCGCCCGCGCAGCGCGGACGTGGCGCGCACGGCGGCGGCCGCCGGGTTGTTCAGCTCGTGCGTCAGCCCGGCCGACAGCGAGCCGAGCGCGAGCAGCCGCTCCCGTTCGCCGACGATCGTCTGCGTGGCGCGCATGCCGAGGAACAACCCCTCCAGCAGGTGCATCGCCATCGGGAACCACTCCCGCACGCACGCCCCGATGACCTCGGCCGGCAGCACGAAGAACTCGGCGTCGGTGAGCGCGGTCAGCGTGTTGAGGTAGAGCTGGGAGAACTCGCCGGTGATGTACGCCTGGGTGGCGCCGCCGTACACGCCGCGCTGGTCGGTGCGGCTCACCTCGACCTCGTCGCCCTGCACCCGCCTGCTCATCGCGACCGCGCCGCTCAGCAGCACGAAGAAGCAGGTCGCCGGCTCGCCCTCCTGGAAGACGCTGGTCCCGGCGAGCCGGCGCTCCACCCGGCCCGCCTCCGACAACTGGGTGAGCTGCGCCTCGTTCAGCGCCTCGAACAGGAAGAGCGTGCGCAGCTCGCCGGGCGGCAGGGTCGGCTCACTCGGATGGTCGGTCATCTGTCCTCCAGATAGCGGTGCACGAGTGAGACCGCCATGGCGCCCTCTCCCACGGCCGAGGCGACCCGCTTGACCGAACCGGCCCGCACGTCGCCGGCCGCGAAGACGCCGGGCATGCTCGACTCCAGGTGGTAGGGGTCCCTGGAGGGCGTCCAGCCGGGCGGGCGGCGGCCGTCCGCGAGCAGGTCGCTGCCGGTCAGCACGTAGCCGCCTCCGTCGCGGGCGACCACGTCGCCGAGCCAGTCGGTGCGCGGTTCCGCCCCGATGAAGACGAACAGCCACGACGCGGGCACGGACGTCGTCCGGCCGGTCCGCCCGTCGCACAGGATCAGGCGCTCCAGGTGGTCGCGGCCCTCGCCGCCGACCACCTGGGTGTGCGGATGGACCTCGATCGCCGCAATGGCCTCGATCTGGTCGATCAGGTAGCGCGACATCGACCGGGTGAGGTCGTCGCCCCGGATGAGGATGTGCACCTTGCGGGCGAACCGGGAGAAGTACACCGCCGCCTGCCCGGCCGAGTTCGCCCCGCCCACGATGTAGACCTCTTCGCCGGCGCAGCTCGGGGCCTCGGTGGCGGCCGCGCCGTAGAAGACGCCCCGGCCGGTCAGGCCGGCCAGGCCGGGCGCGTCCAAGAGCCGGTACGACACGCCGGTCGCGAGCACGACCGTGTGCGCCGTCACGGCGGTGCCGTCGACGAAGCGCAGCACGGTGGCCGAGCCGCTGCGTTCGAGGCCGACGACCTCGCGGGTGGTGAGCAGTTCGGCCTCGAACTTCAGCGCCTGCCTGCGGGCCCGGTCGGTGAGCTGGGCGCCGGAGACCCCGTCGGGGAAGCCGAGGTAGTTCTCGATGCGGCTGCTCTGCCCGGCCTGCCCGCCGGTGGCCCGCTGCTCCACGAGCAGGGTGCGCAGCCCCTCGGACGCGCCGTACACGGCGGCGCCGAGGCCCGCGGGGCCCGCGCCGATCACGGCGAGGTCGTAGAGCTCCGAGGCCGGGGTGGTGGCCATGCCGACGTGCGCGGCGAGATCGGCCTCCGTGGGCCGCGCCAGGGCCTTGCCGTCCGTGGTGATCACCACCGGCACGTCCGTCTCGCCCATCCCGGCGGCGGCCAGCAGTCGCGCGCCCTCGGCCTCGTCGGCACGCAGCCAGCGGTACGGCACGAGGTTGCGGGCCAGGAAGTCGCGCACCGCGAACGACTGCGCCGACCAGCGATGGCCCACGATCTTGGTCTCCGGCATCGTCACGACGGGGGTGGCGAGCCAGGACTCCAGCAGCGCGTCCAGCACCGGATAGAGCTTCTCCTCCGGCGGGTTCCACGGCTTGAGCAGGTAGTGGTCGAGGTCGACGATGTTGATCGCGCTGATGGCGGCGTCCGTGTCCGCGTACGCGGTCAGCAGCACTCTGCGCGCCAGCGGGAAGACGTCCATGGCGGCCTCGAGGAACTCGATGCCGTTCATCTGGGGCATCCGGTAGTCGGCCAGGATGACGGCGACCTGCTCGCCGCGCAGCTTGATCTCGCGCAGCGCTTCGAGCGCGCTGGGGCCGGACTCGGCCCGGATCACGCGGTAGCGGTCGCCGTATCGGCGGCGGACGTCACGAGCCACCGCCCGGGAGACGGAAGGGTCGTCGTCGACGGTGAGGATCGCGGCATTCTGCACATCTCACACGGTACTGGCGGATCTCCGGCGGATGGCACTCCTAGGACATAGGTCCCATAGTGCGGTGACGTTCGCCGGTCGTTCCGTCACCGGTCCTGGCCAAGGCTGGGGGAGACGAAGGAGGACGCCATGCCGATGACCGTCCGGGACGTCATGAACAGGTTCGTGGTGGCGGTCGAGGCGACGGCCTCGTTCAGCGACGTGGTCACCGCCATGTGCCGGTTCCACGTCGGCGCCGTACCGGTCGTGGACGGGGAGCGGCGCGTGATCGGCATGGTGAGCGACGACGACCTGCTGCTCAAGGACCTGGACCGGCGGCCCGGCGACCTGTTCATCGAGGGGCCGTCCCGCCGCAGGGAGCGCAGGAAGGCGAGGGGCCGCACCGTCTCCCAGATCATGACCAGCCCCGTGATCACGGTCACCGAGGACACCCCCCTGCGCCGGGCCGCCTGGCTGATGCACTGCAACAGGATCAAGGAACTTCCGGTGGTGGACGGGCAGAGCGGCCGCATCTCCGGGCTGGTCAAACAGTCGGACCTGATCAGGGCGTTCTGCCGGCCGGGGGAGGACACCCGTGACGACGTCCTGGAGGTCGTGGCGCGCTACTCCCGGCAGTGCGCCGTGCGGGTCGAGGACGGGATCGTCCACCTCGACGGCGGCGTGGAGCGGAGGTCCCAGCTCCGCGCCCTGATCGACGAGGTCTGGCAGGTGGACGGCGTGGTGGACGTCGAGTCCTCCATGACGTACGAGACGGACGACGTGAGCCGGGTCGTCTCCGCGGGGCGGCCGTGGGGGAACGGTCCGGCGGAAGGCGGTGAGAAGCGATGAGCGTCGAGACCATGACGGCGTCCGAGGTGATGACCCGGACGCTCGTCACGGTGGAGCCGGAGGAGTCGCCGCTCCTGGCGTGGGAGCTGATGTGGCGGGCCGGGGTCCACCATCTGCCGGTGGTGGACGACTACGGCCGGCTCGTCGGCGTCCTCGCGCGGGAGGACATCGCCGGCAACTGGTCGGGCGGACCCGCCGAGCAGTCCCGGGCGCAGGTGCGCACGCTCGTGCGGGGCATGCGCTGTCCCCGCGCGGCCCCGGACACCCCGCTCTCCGAGATCGCCGCGCTGATGGCCGACTCCGGCTGCGGCGCGGTCCCCGTGCTCGGGCCGGACGACATCCTGCGGGGCCTGGTCACCACCACCGACGTGCTGATGGCGCTGGCCGGGAGGACGCCCGGGCCGGCCGCGGGCCTCGCGGACGTGAAGGGCGGCCTGTTCCATCTGGAGCCGGTGCCGCCGGTCACCTGTCCATGAGCAGGACGGCCGCTCCCTCGACCCGGTCGGCGGCCAGGTCGGCCAGGGCCCTGTCGGCCGCGTCGAAGGAGTAGGGCGTCGTGGTCACCAGTGGGTGGTGAAGGGCCGCCAGCCGCAGGAACTCCCGCCCGTCGGCGCGGGTGTTGGCCGTGACGCTGCGCAGCGTCCGCTCCTGGAACAGGTGACGCCGGTAGTTCAGCACCGGGATGTCGGTGAGGTGGATCCCCGCCACCGCGAGCGTGCCGCCCCGGTCGAGCGCGGCCAGCGCGACCGGCACGAGGTCGCCCACCGGGGCGAACAGGATCGCCGCGTCCAGGGGCTCGGGCGGCGGGTCGGCGCTGCCCGCCGCGGAGGCCGCGCCCAGCCGGAGCGCGAGCTCCCTAGCCGCCGCCGACCTCGTCATCACGTGCACCGTCGCGCCCTCGGCGACCGCGATCTGGGCGGTCAGGTGGGCCGAGGCGCCGAACCCGTAGATCCCCAGCCGCCCGCCCGGCGGCAGGTCGGCGCGGACCAGCGCGCGGTGGCCGATGATCCCCGCGCACAGCAGCGGCGCGAGCGTCTCCGCCGGGGCGTCCTCCGGCAGCGGGTAGACGTACGCCGCGGGGGCGGTCAGCAGCTCCGCGTAGCCGCCGTCGGCGTCCCATCCCGTGTAGGCGGACGCCGGGCACAGGTTCTCCGCACCGCGCCGGCAGTAGCGGCACCGGCCGCAGGTCGAGCGCAGCCAGGCCACCCCCACCCGGGCGCCGACCGGCGGCCCCGGCGTGTGGGGGCCGAGCCCCGCCACCCGTCCCACGACCTCGTGCCCCGGCACCGTACGGGGCCGTTTCGGGGGAAGGTCGCCCTCGGCGAGGTGCAGGTCGGTGCGGCAGACCGCGCACGCCTCGACCCGGACCAGCAGTTCCCCGGGCCCGGGCACGGGATCCGGCAGCACGGTCCGCTCCAGCGGCCGCGTCGCCACGGGCCCCGGCCGGGTCACGACCCAGGCGTCCATGACGCGCCTATCCGTGCTGGATGCGCCGGCCGCTGATCTCGACGGGCGCGATCCGGACGTACAGCTCGCGCTCGCCGCCCGCCCAGGTCTCGACCTTCGTGTTCACGTCGCCGGTCACATGGTGGGCCCCGCCGCGGACGAGGACGCTCCAGCCCTCCCGGGTGCTCTCGTCGATGTGGTCGACCTCGAAGGCCACCATGAAGTCGGCGCCCTCGACCCCGGTGCGCAGATCGGCGTCCATCGGGCCGCCGAGAGCGGTGCGGAACAGCACGGCGCCCTGCTCGACGGTGTAGTTGACCGGCAGGATCACCGGCCCGCTGGGGTTGTTGAACGCGATCCTGCCCACGCCGCCCGGGGAGATCAGCCGCAGGCACTCCTCGCGGTCGAGCTTGTCCAGGCGCGGCATGCCGGCGGGCGCGGTGTCTTCAGTCATACGGACCTCCACAATGATCCTCAACGGGCGTCGGCGACCAGTCTGCCGCTCCCGTTCCCCCGGCGGCACGGCGGTCCGTCACTTCCGGAGGGGCCGAAAGGCCCGTGTACGCCCTTGGCCGCCGCTTGCCCAATCCATCCTTCACCCGCATGCCCCGGATGGGCACAACGCTCACATGGAAGTGCTGAGCAGCCGCATACTTCTGCGCCCGGCCGATCGGGCCGAGAGCCGCCGTTTCTACCGGGAGGTCCTGGGCCTGGCCGTCAGCCGGGAGTTCGGGACGGCCGAGGACCCCGGGATCATGTTCTTCCTGGGGCAGGGGCTCCTCGAGGTCTCCCCGCGCGGCTCGGGCGCCGTGGGGCCGGGCACCGCGATCTGGATGCAGGTGCGCGACGTCCAGAAGGAGTACGACCGGCTGGTGGAGGCGGGGGCGCCGGTGTCCCGGCCGCCCCGGCTCGAACCGTGGGGGCTGGTGGAGATGTGGATCGAGGACCCCGACGGCCTGCCGATCGTGCTGGTCGAGATCCCCGAGGGCCACCCGCTGCGGCGCGACCAGCGTTCCTTCACGCCGCGCCCCGCCTGAGCCCGTCCTCCTCCGGGAGGGCTGCGGAACTGACAAATTGAAGAATTCTTCATATTGCGAATATGCTGTGCCCGTCGGACGGACGAGAGGACGACATGCACGAGTTCACGGCGGAGCTGCGCGCCCGGCTCGGAGAGGCGCACGAGGAACTGCGGCGGGCGCGGGAGGCCGGCGACGAGCACGGAGTCCAGATCGCCTCCGGCCGGCTGGACAACCTGACGCGGCTGGCCGCCGACCACGGGATCAGCCTGGAGGCGGCGGGAGAGACGGAGTGACCCCGATGCCCGTTCCCCTCTATCAGGCCAAGGCCGACTTCTTCCGCACCTTAGGACACCCGGTGCGCATCCGCGTGCTCGAACTCCTGCGGGACGGCCCCCGCCCGGTCCGCGAACTGCTCGGCGAGATCGAGGTGGAGCCGTCGAACCTGTCCCAGCAGCTCGCCGTGCTGCGCCGTACCGGCCTGGTGAGCGCGGTCAGGGAGGGGGGCACGGTGGTCTACTCGCTGGCCACCCCCGACGTGGTGGACCTGCTCGCGGCGGCCCGGCGGATCCTCACCGACATGATCACGGGCCAGGGCGAGCTGCTGGCCGAGCTCCAGGCGGAGGCGGCGAAGTGACCGGCGCGGCCAGACTGCTGTACGCGCGGGTCGCGGGGCTGCTGCCCTCGCCCGCCGACTGGCGACCGGCCCGCCGCAGCCCCGGCCGCGACCTGATCGCCGGTCTCACGGTCGCGGTGGTGGCCCTGCCGCTCGCGCTGGCCTTCGGGGTCGGCTCCGGCCTCGGCGCGCAGGCCGGCCTGGCGACCGCCGTCGTCGCGGGCGCGGTGGCCGCCGTCTTCGGCGGCAGCAACCTCCAGGTCTCGGGCCCGACGGGGGCGATGACCGTCGTCCTCGTGCCGATCGTGCACACGCACGGCCCGACCGGCGTGCTCGCGGTCGGCCTGCTCGCCGGGATCGTGCTCGTCGCGCTCGGCCTGGCCCGGGTCGGCAGGTACGCCCGCTACATGCCCACCCCCGTCATCGAGGGTTTCACGGCGGGCATCGCCGTCGTGATCGCGCTGCAGCAGGTGCCCGCGGCGCTCGGCGTGAAGGGCGAGGGGGAGCGGGTGTGGCAGGCGGCCGGTGACGCCGTCGCGAACTTCGCGCGCGACCCGCGCCCGGTGCCGATCGTGCTGGCGCTGGTGGTCGCGGCGGCCATGCTGCTGGGGGCGCGGTGGAGGCCGGCGGTGCCGTTCTCCTTCCTCACGGTCGTCGCGGCCACGGTCGTGGCCGAGGTCGCCGGGCTGGACGTCGCCCGCATCGGGACCCTCCCGGCCGGGCTGCCCGCGCCGTCGATGGGCTTCCTCGACGTCGGCGCCATCACGTCGCTGCTCCCGGCGGCCTTCGCGGTGGCCGCCCTCGGGGCGCTGGAGAGCCTGCTGTGCGCCTCCGTCGCCGACGGCATGAGCGTGGGGGAGCGCCACGACCCCGACCGTGAGCTGTTCGGGCAGGGCCTGGCGAACGTCGTCTCCCCGCTCTTCGGCGGCATCCCCGCCACCGCCGCGATCGCCCGTACGGCCGTCAACGTCCGCTCGGGCGCGCGCTCACGCCTGGCCGCCCTCACGCACGCCGTCGTGCTGGCCGTCATCGTGTTCAGTGCGGGCGGCCTGGTGGGGCGCATTCCGCTCGCCGCGCTGGCCGGGGTGCTGCTGGCCACCACGGTCCGCATGGTCGAGGTCGGGTCGCTGCGCGCGATCGCCCGGGCCACCCGGGGCGACGCCGCGGTCATGGTCCTCACCTTCGCCGTGACCGTCGTCTTCGACCTCGTCACCGCCGTCGCGGTCGGCGTCGGCGTCGCGATCGTGCTCGCCCTGCGGGCCGTCGCGCGCAGCGCCCAGATCGAGCAGGTCCCGCTGGAGACCGGCGACCACGGCGACGAGGAACGGCGCCTGCTGGCCGAGCACATCGTGGCCTACCGGTTCGACGGGCCGCTGTTCTTCGGCGCGGCCCACCGCTTCCTGCTGGAGTTGTCGGAGGTCGCCGACGTGCGGGTGGTCATCCTGCGCATGTCGCGCGTGTCCACGATCGACGCCACCGGCGCGGGCGTCCTCGGCGACGTGATCACCCGGCTCGAGGGCAGGGGGATCACCGTGCTGCTGTCGGGCATCCGGCCGGGCCACGACGAAGTCCTCAGCGGGCTCGGGGTGGCCGATCATCTCCGCCGCGACGGCCTCGTCTTCCCGGACACGCCGGCCGCGATCGCCCACGCCAGGACACTGCTCGGACTCCCGTCCGCGCCGCCGCCGGCCCCGGTCGCCACGGCGCGCCACCCCGACGTTCCCGTGCCGACGGTGTGATCGGCGCGCGACTCCCCGTAGGCTTCCGTTTGTACGAGTGGTAGCCTTAATTTCCTACCAGCTTTGTGGGAGACTGGGGTGATGAGCGCCTGGCCCCGTGAGAGCCCTGTCACCGCCGCCGTCACGGCCGCGCGCTGGGTGCGGTCGGCGGGGATCGACGACGACCTGGGACGGCGATGGCGGGCCAACCCCGATCCCCGGGGGCGGTCGTCCGGCGCCGGGGACGCGTCCTCCCTGTACGCCGGCGCGGCCGGCGTCGTGCTGTTCTTCCTCGAACTCGCCGCCGCCACCGGCCACGAGGCGTACCTGCGGGACGCGCTCGCGGGAGCCCGCCGGCTCGCCGCCACCTGGCCGGAGCAGCGTGACCCGACCTTCTACCACGGGCTCGCGGGCGCGGTCTTCGTGCTGGCGGAGACGGGGTGGGCCACCGGCGACGAGGAGGTCTTCGGGGCGGCCCGAGCCGCCGCCGACCGCCTCGTCCGCGACGCCCGTCCGCTCGGCGGCGGCATCGGCTGGACCGGGGACCCGGCGCAGCGCGGTGACGGGGGGATCGTGCTCGCCCTGCTGCACGCGGCGGGCATCCTCGGCGTCCCGGCGTACGAGGAGGTGGCGATCGAGGCGGGGGAGCGCATCGCGGGCCTCGCCGTCCCCGGGCACCGCTTCGGCGGGGACGCCGTCCCCGACCTGCCCGTGGACGCCGTCACCCCCGGGTTCCTGTCCGGGACGGCGGGCACGGCCTTCCTGCTCGCCCGGCTGTACGGCGTGACCCGCGACGAGCGGTTCCTCGCGGCGGCCCGCCGGGGCGCCGACTTCGTCCGGACGGTCAGCGTGGTCACCGACAGGTGCGCGCTCGTGCCGCATCACCTCCCGCAGGGCCGCAGGCTCCACTACCTCGGCTTCTGCTCGGGGTCCGCGGGGGTGGCCCGGATGTTCTACGAACTGCACCGGGTCACCGGCGACCCGGGCGATCTCGACTGGGTGGAGCGGCTCGCGCACGGGATCGTGCAGAGCGGGGTGCCCGGGTCCCGGCCGCCGGGCCACTGGGACGTGGCCTGCCTGTGCTGCGGCACCGCCGGGCTGATCGACTGCTTCGTGGGTCTGTACGCGGCCACGGGATGCGGGCCGTACCTCGACTTCGCGCGCACGCTCGCGATCGACCTGATCGGGCGGGCGACCGCGGGCGACGACGCCGGCTTCCGCTGGTATCAGGCGTACCGGCGGCTGCGGCCCGGAGAGGTCACGGCGGACACCGGATACATGGTCGGAGCCGCGGGCATCGGGGCGGCTCTGCTGCATCTGGAGGCCGCGGAGCGGGCCGCGCCGCGCCGGTTGATCCTCCTGCCGGACAACCCGTTCCCGGCCATCCCGATCCCCGCCGCCGTCCTGCGCGGCGAACAGGCGTAGCGGCTGAAAATTTCAGTCATGCCCGGCCCGTATGCCCAGCTCGGCGGGGGGCGACGGGCCCCTGGCTTTGCGTGCCCTCCTTCCCTTCAGCCCCCCCGGAAGGGGGGCGCGTCCACATCCGACTTTGCCACTTCCTGGGATATTCGTCCAGAAAGTAAAACTTTTGTCCGCGATGTCGAGATTTGGGGTGTTCTTGGCCTAGTGTCCGGTTATCCGACCGTGACCAGTCAGGAGATCCCCCATTTCCAGCTACGCGGACCCCCACAACGACGCCCTCCGGGAGCAGACGAGCCCGGCGAAGGGCAAGACGCACCACGCGGCCGCCGTGTCCCCGCACCGGCAGGACGCCCCCGCCCGCCCCGCCCCGGCGGGCCCCCAGCACGCCCACGCCGACATCGCGACCGTCGTGAGCCACGTCCTCGGGCCGGAACCGGCCGAGGCGCGCGCCGAAGCCGCCGACGCACCCGCGCCGAAGGCGCCCGCCATCCCGGCGGTCGGCTGCCCGACGGCCGAAGGCGAGATCGTCCTTCACTCCGGCAAGACGACCGCGTCGTACTTCTGGGACGACGGGTCGGGCATCAACGGCGACACCGGCGCCCCCGCGTCGGGGAAGCCGATGCAGAAGGGCCTGGCCGCCAGCCCGAGCTGGCCGATGGGCACCAAGGGCTATGTGATCTACAAGGGGAAGAAGGCCGAATTCTTCGTCGGCGACCGCGGCCCCGGCGTGCCCTCCAGCAGCGGGGTCATGCTCGACCTCGACGGCAAGACGTTCGCCGAGCTCACCGGCGGCACCTGGAACGCCCGCTCGCTCACCGTCGAGGACGCGGGCGGCCTCGGCCACATCCCGGTGAAGTACGTGATCACCCAGTGGGGCAAGGGCCTCGGCAAGACGGGCGCGCCCAGGCCGTTCTCGACCGGCGCGTACGGCGTCAGGGACCACGCGGAGCCCCCGCCGCCGTGTCCCACCGCGGCTCCCGCCCCCTCCGCGACTCCCGCCGCACCCGAGGACGCCGCTCCCGCGTCCGCCCCCGGCGTGAAGGAGGAGAGCCCGGCCCCCGCTGCCTCAGCGGCGCCCGCTGCCTCCGCGACCCCGTCCGTGGCTCCAGCCGTGGTCCCGTCCGCGACCCCCGTGTCGCCCGCCGAGCCCGCCGCGCGGATCCAGGCGGCCGGAGCCGGGATGTCCCCCCTCTCGGCCGCGACGGCGGGCAAGGGCGGCGCGTCTTCCGCACCCGCGGCCGTCGCGAAGACCACGGCGAAGACCACGGTGAAGAGCACGGTGAAGAGCACGGAGAACACCGTGAAGACGGCGAGGACCGGCGAGGCGACGGCCTCCCCGGCGTTCGCTCCGGCGTCGGCCGCGAGCGGGCAGCTCGACGAGGCGGCCGTTCCCGCGTTCTCGGTCGCGATCGTCGTGTGCGCGCTCGTCGCCGTCGGCGCCAAGGCCGTGCTGAGCCGCCCCGCGCACGCGCACGCGGGCCGCCACCGCAAGCGGTAGGGACGCCGCCGCGGGCCGCTACCGCTTGCGCTTGAGCGTCCCGGCCACGCGCTTGAGCACGCGGTCCCACTCCGAGCCGAACGGGTTGTCCTGCACCAGGTAGGTCCAGGTGGCCGTGGGCCGCTTGAGGCCCTGCTCCGCGAGGTCCCGGGTGACGTCGGCCTTCTCGAAGGTCTCCTTGGAACGCCGCTCGACCTCGTCGAGCATGGCCCGGTAGGCCGGAACGGCCTCGCGGTTGAACTCGTCCAGCGGGTTCAGCCGGCCGAGGGCCCGCAGGTGGATGCCCTCGCGCAGGTCGGCGAGGAAACCGAGGTGCTCGGTCCAGCAGCGGTCGAGGTGATACAGCACGATCTGCCGGGCGGCCCGCTCGACGGGCTCCCGGCCGGCCTCGTCGCACAGCTCGCGGTAGCGCTCGGGGCAGGCCTGCTCCAGCGCCCGCGCCCCGGTGTCGCCGTGCAGGACGCGGTCGCGCCGGTCCAGCACCTCCGCCCGCTGGTGCTCCTGCTGCCGTGTGTAGCGCCAGGTGTTGCGGTGGATCTCCAGGTTGACGCCCTCCGCCACGCGCTGCGCGTGCGCCACCAGTCCGGCGGCGTCGGCGCCGGTCACGACGCCGTCGCGGCCGGCCGGGGGCAGCGACTGGTCCGGCGCGTACGCGGTGAGGAGCGTGTCCTCGCCGCTGACGAAGAAGACCGAGCCGCCGGGGTCGCCCTGCCGTCCCGCCCGGCCGCGGAGCTGGTCGTCCAGCCTGCTGCTCTCGTGCCTGCCGGTGCCGATGACGTAGAGCCCGCCGAGCCCGGCGACCTCCTGCTCCTCGCCGGGCTCGCCGGCGCCGAGCCGGATGTCGGTGCCGCGTCCGGCCATCTGGGTGGAGACCGTGATCGCGCCGCGGCGGCCGGCCTTCGCGATGATCTGCGCCTCCTCGGCGTCGTTCTTCGCGTTCAGCACGGTCGCGCGCAGGCCCCTGGCCTCCAGGGCCCCGGCCAGGCGCTCGGACTCGGCGACGTCGAGCGTGCCGACGAGGATCGGTTGCCCGGTGGCGTGCCGGGTCTCGATCTCCTCGAGCAGCGCCCGTTCCTTGTCCTCCAGCGTGGCGAAGATCCGGTCGGGCTCGTCCACCCGTACGCACGGCTTGTTGGGCGGGATGACCGCGACCTTGAGGTCGTAGAACTCCCGCAGCTGCTCGGCCACGGCGATCGCGGTGCCCGTCATGCCGCACACACGCGGGTAGCGGCGGATGAGGCTCTGCACGGTCATCGAGTCGAGGATCTCGCCCGTCTCCGACGCCGGCAGGTGCTCCTTGGCCTCCACGGCCGCCTGGAGCCCGTCCGGCCAGCGCTGCAGCACCGCGACCCGGCCGCGCGAGGTGTTGATCAGGTGGACCCGGCCGTCCCTGACGATGTAGTCGACGTCCCGGGTCAGCAGCGCGTGGGCGTGCAGGGCGAGGTTGACCTGGGTCACCACGCCGGGGTGCTCGTAGAGGTCGATCCCGAGGGCCTTCTCGACCGTGTCGGTGCCCTTGGGGGTGAGGAAGACGCTGCGTCCCTCCTCGTCGATCGTGTAGTGGTAGCCGCGCGACAGCCGCCGCACGAGGGCCGCCATCTCGGGCAGCGCCGTGCCCGGGTCGGCCGTTCCGGCCAGCACCAGCGGCACGCGGGCCTCGTCCACGAGCACCGAGTCGGCCTCGTCCACGAGCGCGATCTCCGGAGTGGGCACGACCAGCTCGGCCGGATCCGTCCGCAGACGGTCGCGCAGCACGTCGAAGCCCAGCTCGCTGACGGCGCCGTACGTGACGTCGCACGCGTACCCCGCCCGGCGCTCCTCGGGGGCCGAGGTCTCGCCGATCCACCCGGCCGTGAGGCCGAGCGTCTCGTACAACGGCCCCATCCACTCGGCGTCGCGGCGGGCCAGGTAGTCGTTCACGGAGACCGCGTGGACCCGCGCGCCGCGCAACGCGTACCCGGCCGCGGCCAGGGCGCCGACGAGCGTCTTGCCCTCGCCGGTGGCCATCTGCACGACGTTGCCCTCCAGCATGGCGAGCACGCCCACGAGCTGCACGTCGTACGGCCGCTGGCCGAGCGCCCGGCGGGCCGCCTCCCGCATCACCGCGCAGAAGTCGGCGCTGCCGACCCAGCCGGGATCCGGCTCCGCGGGACGGAGGCCGGCCCGCCGGGCCACCTCGCTCTCGAGTTCGCCCGCTTCGGCGACGATCCGCTGGAAGGGGGCCAGGTCGACACTTCCCGGCTTCTCCAGGAACCGCCTGATCCATGCACCTACCCGCGCCACACCCGCTCCAACGACTCGCCTGCCGGACTGGTTCCACATGCCCGGTTCATGGTCCCACTATCGGCGAAGATTCCGGTGGTGCGGGTACCTGACACTCCCTGACAGGAATAGGCGGCAGGATGTCGGCCATGACAACGATCGCGAAGCTCATCGCCGTGACCATCGACTGCGCCGAGCCGAAGAGGCTTGCCGAGTTCTACTCGCAGATCACCGGATTCGAGGTGCAGTACGCCGAGGAGGAGTACGCCGGGATCGGCGACGGCACGACGAGCATCTACTTCCAGCGCGTCCCCGAGCGGAAGGCCCCCTCCTGGCCCGGCGGGGACAAGCAGTTCCACCTCGACTTCCGGGTGCCCGACGTGGCCAAGGCGGTGGAGGAGTACATTGCGCTCGGGGCGACCAAGCCGGAGTTCCAGCCGGGCGACTGGGTGGTGCTCGCCGACCCGGAGGGGCACCTTCTCTGCGTCTGCCCGGAGAGATCCTGAAACGGCCCCGGTGGCCGTGAAACGCGCACAGTGTGGCCGACTCTCCTAGCGATGCAGGAAGCGTGATTACATCGCGTGAACGAATCTAGTCTCTGCGTGATCGATCTCGGCGGGCAGGGGGCCCGCCCGATGCGACGCGGAGGCATTCATGACGACTCGTTCAGCGACACGCCCCGGCCTGGTCTCCCTCGGGGTGGGGGTCGCCTGCGCGGCGAGCCTGCTGCTGGCCGGATCGGCCACCGCCCCGGCGAGCGCGCAGGCGCAGCCCGGAAAGCCCGCGCGGGCGGCCGTCGCCCCGCCCCGGATCGGCGTGCTCAAGGCCGGCGGCGACGCTCTGGTCAAGGAGGGCGGCCTGTCGGCGACCTGGGTGCTCGAGCACGACGGGGTCATCCAGATCGCGCTCGCGGGCGACCGGATCGGCGTCGTCACCGGGGACGGCAAGGCCTGGGTGAAGGAGGGCGGCCTGTCGGGCACCTGGGTGCTGGAGCACGACGCCGGCATCAAGCAGCTCGCGCTGTCGGGCGACCGCATCGGCGTCGTCACCGGGGACGGCAGGGCTTTGGTGAAGGAGGGCGGCCTGTCGGCGACCTGGGTGCTCGAGCACGACGGGGGCGTCAAGCAGCTGGCGCTGTCCGGGAACCGGATCGGGGTGCTGACGGCCGACGGCAAGGCCTGGGTGAAGGAGGGCGGCCTGTCCGCCACCTGGGTGCTGGAGCACGACAACGCCAAGCAGCTCGCGCTGGCCGGCGACCGCATCGGCGTGCTGCGGGCGGACGGTGCCGCCCTCGTGAAGGAGGGCGGCCTCTCGGCCACCTGGGTGACCGAGAACACGGCCGTCAAGCAGCTCGTCCTCGCCGGCGATCGCATCGGCGTCGTCAAGGGCGGCGGCGCGGCTTTGGTGAAGGAGGGCGGCCTGTCGGCGCCCTGGGTGACGGAGAACCTCAACGTCCTCGAACTTGCGCTCGCGGGCAAGCGGATCGGCGTGCTCAAGGTCACCGGCGAGGCGCTGGTGAAGGAGGGCGGCCTGTCCGCCACCTGGGTGAGCGAGAACACCGGCGTCATCGACATCGCGCTGTCCAGCGGCACCGACTGAGCCGTACGTCCGCCGCACGTCCTTCGTCCCCGGGATCCGCGCCGCCGCGGATCCCGGGATCTGCCCGGAAAGCCCCACTTGTGTCGCGAGCTCCCTCGGCGCCCGCCGGGTCCCACTAGGCTTGCGTGGTGATTTCTCGACACACCGGCGGGCGCGCATGACCTGGGTGGGAGTGGCGATCGCCCTCGTCGGCGCGCTGGGGTACGCCCTGGGCGCGGCGCTGCAGCAGTTCGAGGCGGTGAGCGAGGGGGCGACCCTCGCGCTCGTCAGAAGGCCCCGCTGGTGGATCGGCGGCATCATCGGTTTCACCGGGGCGTCGCTGCACGCGGTGGCGCTCAGCCTGGCGCCGCTCGTCGTCGTCCAGCCCGTGAGCGTGGCGACGCTCGTCTTCGCGGTGCCGCTCGCCGCGACGCTGCACGGCAGGCGCCCGCGCAGAGCAGAGATCGCCGGGTCCATCGCGGTGGCGGTCGGCCTGCTCGGCCTGATGCTGCTGGTCCCGGCGCACAACGTGACTCCGGTCCTGTCCGACGTGCACGCCCTTGAGCTGATCGGCTGCATCGGCCTGGTGGTCGCCGTCACGTTCACCGCGGCCCGCTGGCTGAAGGGCCCGGCGAAGGCGCTGCTGATGGCGATCGGCGCCGGTGCGGTCACCGCGACCGTGTCCACGTTCGTCCGGGTCGTCGGCGGCGGGCTCGAAGGCGACCTCGGCCACCTGCTGCACTGGTTCACTGCGGCCATCCCGGTGCTGCTGGTCTGCGCCGTGGTGCTGCTGCAGAAGTCGTACGCCGTGGGCTACTTCGGCATCGCCTACGCCGGGGTCCAGGTCGTCGACCCCATCACCTCCGTCACCGCCGGGGCCCTGCTGCTGGGCGAGTCGCTGCCCACCGAGACGGACAAGGTGATCCCCGCCCTGCTCGCGGCGGCCCTGCTCATCGCCGGGACGATCACGCTCGGACGCCTCGCCCCCGACCATTCCAAGCCCGCCGCCGCGCCGGCCGAGCCGGACAGGGGCGGCGAACCGGTGGTCGCGTCCGAAGCCGCCGCCTGAGCTCCGCGATCCTCAGGGCCGCCAGTCGAAGACCGGGTCGAACTGCCGCATCGCGACGTTCGGCCCGAACCGGCCCGCCGCGCGCATCGCGCCGTCGCGGAGTGCGACCGCCAGGGGATTGCGCCACCGGGTGAGCCGGCCGATCGCCCGCGACCGCCGCACGATCGGAGTCGTCCGCGCCAGCCGTTCCCGGCTGTAGGCCGCCAGCCCGGCGGCCGGATCCGCGCCGTGGCGCGCGACGAGCCCGGCGAGCACGACGGCGTCCTCCATGGCCTGACAGGCTCCCTGCCCGAGGTTCGGCGTCATGGGGTGCGCCGCGTCGCCCAGCAGCGCGACCCGCCCCGCGTGGAAGGCGGGCAGCGGGGTGTCGAGACAGTGGACGTCGTTGCGGAGCACGGCCTCCGGGTCCGCGGCGGCCAGCAGCGCGGGGATCGGGTCGTGCCAGCGGCCGAACAGCCGGAGCAGTTCCTCCCTCTCGTCCGCCGCGCGCAGCCCCGCGGGGACCGGCGCGGTGGCGTAGCAGTACACCTGACCGCCCGCCAGCGGCATGACCCCGAAGAGCCGTCCCGCACCCCAGGTCTCCGACGCGCCGGTCACGGCGGCCAGCGGCACGATCGCCCGCCAGCTCGTCACGCCCGCGTAGACCGGTGCGGGGTGCCGGGGGAACAGGGCGGCGCGGGTCCGCGACCTGATCCCGTCCGCCGCCACGACGAGGTCGGCCTCGATCGTCTCCGCCGCCCCCGCGTCGCTCGCCGCCAGGGTGACGCGCCCGGTCGCGGGGTCGGCCGACTCGGCGCGCGTGTTCACCCGCAGGGCTCCCGGCGGCAGCCGCTCGGCGAGGATCCCGACCAGCGACGACCGCGCGAGCAGCACGATCGGGTCGCCGTACCGCGCGGTGGCGTCCTCCGCGGTGGTACGCGACAGCCACCGGCCGTCCGGCATCCGGATGCCGCTGCGGCCCTGGATCGCGGAGAGCTTCCTGACCTCGTCGCCGACGCCGATCACGTCGAGCGCCCTGAGCGCGTTGGGCGCGACCGCCAGCCCGGCGCCCACCGGCTCGATCGACGCCGCCCGTTCCAGGACGGTCACCGACCACCCCTTGCCCGTCAGGGCGAGGGCCGCCGTCAGCCCGCCGATGCCCGCCCCGATCACCACCGCGTGCGCCATGCCCGCCTCCTGTCACTACAACTGTAGTAAGCGTACTACAGCTGTAGTCCGGCCCTACGATGTGAGGGTGAGCAGTCAGCGTGCGGTGCTCGTCGCGGACGCGGCCATCGCGATCCTGGCCGAGCGGGGGATGCGCGGCCTCACCCACCGGGCGGTCGACGAGGCCGCCGGGTTGCCGCCGGGATCCACCTCGAACCACGCGCGTACGCGCGCGGCGCTGCTCGAGCTGACGCTGGCCCGGCTCGCCGAGCGCGAGGAGGCCGTCTTCGCCGCCGCGACCGGACCCGAGGCCGAGGTGTCCCGGGACGAGGTGGCGCGCCTCCTGGCGAGGATGACGCACGCGGCGGTCACCGTGCACCGGGAGACCACGATCGCGCGATACGAGCTGGCCCTGGAGGCGACCCGGCGGCCGGAACTGCGCAAGACCTACGACGAGATAGGGCGCCGCTTCCGCGAGCTCGCCACCGGGGTGCTGGCCGCCGCCGGCTCGCCCGACCCCGTACGGCACGGCCGCCAGATGGTCGCCTACGTCGAGGGGCTGCTGTTCGACGCGGTCGTCGGCGCGGGCGGCGTGCCGCCCGTCGAGGATCTGGACGCCGCCTTCCGGGACCTGCTCCGCGTCGCCACGAGCATGTGATCTACCGGGGGGACAGCAGGCGGGCGCGGTGGGCGGGCCACTCGTCGTCGAGGATCGAGTAGAGAGGGCTGTCGCGCCACGTGCCGTCCGGGCGGCGGTACTGCCGCCGGAGCACGCCCTCCCGCACGCCGCCGATGCGCTCGATGGCGGCCTGCGACCGCAGGTTGCGGATGTCGGTCTTCAGCACCACGCGGGCGAACCCGAGGGCGAAGGCGTGGTCGAGCAGCAGGATCTTGCACTCGGTGTTCACGGCGGTGCGCCAGTAGGCCCTGCCGTACCAGGTGGAGCCGATCTCCACGCTCTCGTCGAAGCCGCCGACGTCCCAGTAGCCGGTCGAGCCGATCGCCCGGCCCGTCTCCTTGAGGACCACCGCGAACTGCGTGGTGCGGGGATCGGCGAGCAGCCTGTCCACCATCCGGCGCGTGTCGTCCTCGGTCTCCGGCACGGGCTCCGGCCGGAACCGCCAGACCTCCTCGTCCTGCGCCACGAGGAACAGGTCGGGCACGTGGCCGGGGGCGAGCGGCTCCAGGCGTACGACGCGGCCGTCGAGCACGGCCGGTGCGGGCATCTTCGCGGTCATGTGCACGACGGTATCGGCGACGTATCGTGCGAGCGGAGGGCCACTCGGGTCCGATAGGGGACGACCACTTCCGGCTCTGTCGACACACATACCGGCTGGTCGGTATGCTTCCCCTGTGAACCCTGACCCGCCCGGCCTCGACCTCGCCCGCCTCGCCGAACACCTCCGGCGTGAGGGCCTGACCCGGGGGCCTCTCACCGCCGAGCTGATCGTCGGGGGCAAGTCCAACCTGACGTACGTCGTCGGAGACGGCGAGGACACGTACGTCGTGCGGCGGCCGCCCCTCGGGCACGTCCTGGCGACGGCGCACGACATGGGCCGCGAATACCGGGTGATGAGCGCGCTCCAGGACACCGGCGTCCCGGTCCCGCGCACCTATCACCTGTGCCGGGACGCCGAGGTCGTCGGCGCGCCCTTCTACGTCATGGAATACGTCCGGGGCGGGCAGCCGCCGCTCACCCCCGCCCTCGCCCACGGGCTGGTGGACGTGCTGGCCGCACTCCACTCGATCACCCCCGAGAGCGTGGGCCTCGGCGACTTCGGCAGGCCCGAGGGCTTCCTGGAGCGGCAGGTCGCCCGGTGGAAGCGGCAGCTCGACGCCTCGCGCAGCCGCGAGGTGCCCGGCATCGACGACCTCTACGAGCGGCTCGCCCGGGACGTGCCCGCCTCCGGCCCGCCGGCGATCGTCCACGGGGACTTCAAGCTCGGCAACACGCTGATCGCCGACGGCGAGGTGCGCGCCGTGCTCGACTGGGAGATGTCCACGCTCGGCGACCCGCTCACCGACCTGGCGCTGTTCCTCCTCTACGGCGAGGTCGCCTCGCTCGACCGCGGCTCGGCCGGGGAGGTGCCGCCCAGCTCCGAGCTGGCCGCGCACTACGGCGAGGCGTCCGGCCGTGACCTGTCCCGGCTCGGCTGGTACGTCGGCCTCGCCTGCTTCAAGCTCGCGGTGATCGCCGAGGGCATCCATTTCCGATACACCAAGGGGCTCACGGTCGGGGAGGGCTTCGCCGAGGTCGGCGACCAGGTCGCCCCGATCGTCGCCCGCGGCCTGATGGAGGTCTAGTGGATTTCGGGTTCGACGCGACCACGGAGCGCTATCGGGAGCGGCTGCTCGCCTTCATGGACGAGTGCGTCCACCCCGCCGAGCACGCCTTCCACGAACAGGCGGCCGCCAGCGGGTGGAGTCCGCCGCCCCTGCTGGAGGACCTCAAGGCCGAGGCCCGCTCGCGCGGGCTGTGGAACCTCTTCCTCCCCTCTTCCGAAAGAGCAGGGGAACGCGGCGCGGGGCTGACCAACCTGCAGTACGCGCCGCTCGCGGAGATCATGGGCAGGTCGCCCGGCATCGCGCCGCCCGCCACCAACTGCGCCGCCCCGGACACCGGCAACATGGAGGTGCTCGCGGAGTTCGGCAGCGAGTGGCAGCGCAAGGAGTACCTGGAGCCCCTACTGGCCGGCGAGATCAGGTCGGCCTTCGCGATGACCGAGCCCGAGGTGGCCTCCTCCGACGCGACGAACATCGCGACCTCCATCAGGAGGGACGGCGGGGAGTACGTCATCAACGGCCGCAAGTGGTACATCACCGGCGCGATGAACCCGAACTGCAAGATCTTCATCGTCATGGGCAAGACCGACCCGGAGGCGCCCAAACACCGGCAGCAGAGCATGGTGCTGGTCCCGCGCGACACCCCCGGCCTGACCGTCCGGCGCGGCATGACGGTCTTCGGCTACGACGACGCCGACCACGGCGGCCACGCCGAGGTGGTGTTCGAGGACGTACGGGTGCCGGTGGACAACCTCGTCGGCGAGGAGGGCGGCGGCTTCGCCATCGCCCAGGCGCGGCTCGGGCCGGGCCGCATCCACCACTGCATGCGGCTCATCGGCATGGCCGAGCGGGCGGTCGAGCTGATGTGCCGCCGGGTGCTGTCGCGCGAGGCGTTCGGCAAGCAGCTGGCCCGGCAGGGGGTGATCCAGGACTGGATCGCCGAGTCCCGGGTGCGCATCGAGCAGTTGCGCCTGCTCGTGCTGAAGACGGCCTGGCTGATGGACACGGTCGGCAACAAGGGCGCGCACACCGAGATCCAGGCCATCAAGATCGCCGGCCCGGCGACCGTGGAGTGGATCCTGGACAAGGCCATCCAGGCGCACGGCGCCGGCGGCCTCAGCCAGGACTTCCCGCTGGCGGCGCTGTGGGCGGGGGCGCGGTCGCTGCGGTTCGCCGACGGCCCCGACGAGGTCCACAAGCGGTCGCTGGCCTACCGCGAACTCAAGAGATACATGGGGTGATGTGCTGGTGACATGGGATGAGGCGTCGGTCGCCGAGCGGGCCAGAGCCTTCCTCGCGGAGCACGACCCGGCGGTCATGGACCGCTTGGAGTTCCTGCGCGCCCGGTTCGACGCCGGGCTGGCGTGGGTGCACTTCCCCGAGGGCCTCGGCGGGCTCGGCGCGCCCCGCGGGCTGCAGGCCGTGGCCGACCGGGAGCTGAAGGGCACGCCCGACAACCAGCCGGGCCGGATCGGCATCGGCCTCGGCATGGCGGCCCCCACGATCCTCGCCTTCGGCACCGAGGAGCAGAAGAGGCGCTTCCTGCGGCCGCTGTGGACGGGCGAGGAGGTGTGGTGCCAGCTGTTCAGCGAGCCCGGCGCCGGCTCCGACCTCGCCACGCTGGCCACCCGCGCCGTACGCGAGGGCGACGAGTGGGTGGTGGACGGCCAGAAGGTGTGGACGTCGAGCGCGCACACCGCGCGCTGGGCCATCCTCGTGGCCCGCACCGACCCGGACGTGCCCAAGCACCGCGGGCTGACCTACTTCGTGTGCGACATGCACGCGCCCGGCGTCGAGGTGCGCCCGCTGCGTCAGATCACCGGAGAGGCCGAGTTCAACGAGGTCTTCCTCACCGGGGTGCGGCTGCCCGACTCGCTGCGGCTGGGCGAGGTGGGCGACGGCTGGCGGGTCGCGCAGACCACGCTCATGAACGAGCGGGTCGCCATCGGCGGCACGCCGAGCCGTCGCACGATGATGGGCGTCGTCGCCGAGACCTGGCGTTCCCGGCCCGAGCTGCGCACCCACGACCTGCACCAGCGGCTGCTCAAGCTGTGGGTGGACTCGGAGGTCATGCGGCTGACCGCCGTACGGCTGCGCGAGCAGCTCGCCGCCGGGCATCCCGGGCCGGAGGGGTCGGGCATGAAGCTGGCCTTCGCCCGGCTGCACCAGGAGCTGTCGGGCCTGGAGGTGGAACTGCTCCGCGAGGACGGCCTGGCCTACGACGACTGGACGTTCCGCCGGCCCGGCACGGTCGACTTCATCGGCCGCGAGGCGGGCTACCGCTACCTGCGCGCCAAGGGCAACTCGATCGAGGGGGGCACCTCCGAGATCCTGCGCAACATCATCGCCGAACGTGTCCTCGGCCTGCCCGCCGAGCCGCGCGCCGACAAGGACGTCGCCTGGAAGGACCTCCCCCGATGACGCTGCTGTACACGGAGGTGGAGGAGGAGCTGCGGGCCGCCGTGCGCGCCCTGCTCGCCGACAAGTGCTCCCCGTCCGCCCTGCTCGACCGTGCCTCCCGTACGGCGGAGTCGGGCACGCCGTACGACGCGGAGCTGTGGAAGGCGCTGGCCCGCGACATCGGCGTGGCTGGGCTGCTGATCCCCGAGGAGCTCGGCGGCACCGCCTCCCGTGAAGGCGGCGCGTCGGCCCGCGAGGCCGCCGTCGTGCTGGAGGAGCTGGGCCGGGCCGTGGCTCCCGTGCCGTTCCTGAGCAGCGCCGTCCTGGCCACCCAGGCCCTGCTGACGGCCGCCGGGCAGAAGGCGCGCGGAGACGTCGCGGCGGAGCTGCTGGGACGGCTGGCCGCCGGGGAGACGACGGCCGCGCTCGCGGTGTCGTTCGCCGCCTCGCCGTACGCGCCGCCGAGTCCGGTGGCGACGCTCGGCGAGGACGGCACGGTGACCGGCACGGTCACCGGGGTGATCGGCGCGGAGGCCGCCGACGTCCTGCTCGTGCCGGTACGGCTCGCGCGGTCCGCGAAGCAGGGCACCGGCCTGTGCGCGGTGGAGGCGTCCCCGGCCGCCGGAGAGGCGGTGCGGGTGACGCCGGTCACCTCACTCGACCTGACCCGGCCGATCGCGACCGTGTCGTTCGACTCGGCGGCCGCCCGCGTCGTCGCCACGACGGACGGCATGGAGGCGCCGTGGGTGTGGGAGGCGCTGGTGCGCGGCGCCGGGCTGCTCGCCTCCGAACAGCTCGGGGTGGCCGAGTGGTGTCTCACCACGACGGTCGCGTACGTGAAGGAGCGCAGGCAGTTCGCCCGGCCGGTGGGGTCGTTCCAGGCGGTCAAGCACCGGCTGGCCGACCTGTGGCTGGAGGTCGTGGGGGCCAGGGCCGCGGCCCGCAACGCGGCCGCCCGGCTGGCGGAGGCGCCCGCCGGGGGACCGCTGGGCGACGACGCGGCGGTGGCGGTCGCGGTGGCGCAGGCCCACTGCGCTGCGGTGGCGGTGCACGCGGCCGAGGAGTGCGTGCAGCTCCACGGCGGCATCGGGATGACCTGGGAGCACCCCGCCCACCTGTATCTCAAGCGGGCCAAGGCCGACCAGATCGCGCTGGGCACGCCGGGCGACCACCGCGACGCGCTGGCCGGTCCTGCGGACCTCCCCGCGCCCGTCTGATCACGGCCGAAGCGCGTTGAGCAGGAGGTCGGCGAAGTGGCGGCCGACCTCCTGTCCGGTCAGCGGGCCCTCGGGGTGATACCAGGTGCCGAGGTGGTGGACCGAGCCGAAGAAGAAGTCCACCACCATCTCGGCGGGGATGTCGCCGCGGAAGACGCCGTCGCGCTGCCCCTCGACGACGAGGTCGCGGAACCGCTCGTGGTAACGGCGCCGCTCGGCCCGCACGCTCTTGTACGTCTCCGGTGCGAGCTGGTGCATGGACCTGAAGAAGATCTTGGAGTCGTCCAGGTTGTCGACCGTGGTCACCACCACGTCCGTCGCCGCCGCGTGCAGCCGCTCGTCCACCGGGCCCTCCGCGTCGGCGAACCGGTTGAGGCGCTCCATCTGCAGGCGCAGCACCCGGGCGTAGATCTCGTGGAGCAGGTCGTCCTTGGAATCGAAGTAGTGGTACATGGCGCCCTTGGTGACGCCGGCCGCCGCCACGATCTCCTGCACCGACGTGCTCTCGAAGCCCCGCTCGGCGAACAGGCGGGTGGCCTCGGCGAGCAGACGCTGCCGCACCGGCTCCTCCAGGGACCCGTTGGCGGGGCGATCCCCGTTCGCGAGATCCCCGCTTACGCGGCGCTCTCCAGCTACGCGGCGGGCCATGCCGACCTCCTTCGTCTCTCGAGTCAAGCATACCGACTGGTCGGTCAACTGTCGGCACTGGCGTAACTGCGCTACTTCCCTCACCTTAGGAGGGTTGGGATTCCCGGTCGGGTATCCCGGAGAAAGCCGCATGCCTAGTGTGGGGGGTTCGCGTGCCCAATGGGTCCATTTACGTCCCGAGGGACGAGAAGTTCACCGGCGCCTCGCCGCAGAACCTGTACGAGACGTTCTGGTACGCCGGACGCAAGAACCGCATCCGGATACGGGCCGCCATCGCCTTCGCGGGATTCGTCGCCGGCACCCTGGTGGGCCCGCGGCTCGGGCTGAACATGGTCGCCGCCGGCCTCGGGCTGGCCGTCCTCGCGGGCGGCACCGACCTGTTCGTCGCCTGGCGTCTGCACGAGCGCACGGCCGTGTGGCGGGGCAAGCGCCGCGGCGAGGTGCGCACCGGCCGGCTGCTGCGTCTCGGGCTGCGCCGGCACGGCTACCGCGTGATGGACGGCCGGGCCGTGCCCGGAGAGGCGTCGATCGACCACCTCGTCATCGGGCCGGGCGGCGTCTGGATCGTGGACAACGAGGCGTGGTCGCCCGACACCCTGATCGCGCGGTACGGCGAGCGGTTGTTCTTCGACGAGAAGTTCGGCACCTCGGTCGCCAAGGGCCTGATCTCGGCCGCCGGGTCGATGGCCGCGCTGCTCACGAAGGAGACCGGCATCCAGATCTCGATCAACCCGGTGCTCGCCGTGCACGGCGGGAAGATCAAGACCAGGGGCGGCGTGCTGTACGGCGAGGGCCTGACCGTCGCCTACCCGCGAAGGATCGCCCGCTGGATCCGCACCCACGGCTCCCCGAAGTTCACCGAGGACGAGATCGAGCTGCTGGCCCGTACGGCGGCCCGCATCCTGCGCCGCATGAACTGAGAGCAGGCGGACGCGGGCCGGAATCGGGTCGGGCGAAGGGTCTCGATTCAGGCGAGCGTCTCGACGAACGCGGCGAGCTGGGCGACGTTGCGGCACTCGTGCATGGCGACGACCGAGCCGTACGACGTGGCGAGCGAGTCCCCGGTGTCCCACTGGGCCCGGGGCTCGGGATTGAGCCAGTAGGCGTGCCTGGCCTGCCCGGCCAGCCGTTTCAGCGTGCCCAGCGCCGGGGCCTGGTAGTTGGACCGGGCGTCGCCGAGGATCAGCAGCGACGTCCGGGGGCCCACCGCGTCCGGGAACCGTTCGGCGAAGCGCTCGAAGACGTGGCCGTAGTCGGTGCGGCCGAACCTGACGATGTCGGCGTCCCTCGTCAGGCGGCCGATGGCGTCCAGCACGTCCGCGCCCGGGGCGAACAGACGGGTGATCTCGTCCACCGTGTCCACGAACGCGAACGCCCGGACCTTGGTGAACTGCTCCCGCAGCGCGAACGTCAGCAACAGCGTGAAGTGCGAGAACGTGGAGACCGAGTCGCTGGCGTCGCACAGCACCACCAGCTCGGGGCGGTGCGGGCGCGGCGGGCGCAGATGGGTGGTGAGCGGCACCCCGCCCGTCGACAGCGACGCCCGGACCGTACGCCGGAAGTCGAGCCGCCCGCGGCGTCCGCGTCTGTGCCGGATCGACAGCCGGGTGGCCAGGCGGCGGGCCAGGGGATGGACCTCCCGGCGGAGCCGGGCCAGCTCGTCCTTGGTCGCCCGCAGGAAGTCGACCTGGTCGATCGGCGGACGGACCGCCGACCTGGCGATCTTCTCGATCCCCGACTCCTCGGCGATCCTGCGGCGTACGTCGGCGGCGACGGCCTCGGTGAACGCCTCGATGGTCCGGGAGATGTGCCGCCTGGCGACCTTCTCCGGCAGGCCGCCGCGCTCGTCGAGCATGGCGGCGAGCATCCGGGCCACCAGCGTCTCCGGCGACAGGGCGCGCAGCACGGGGAAGGAGAACCACGACTGCCTGCCGGGGGCCGCCTGGACCTGCCCGAACCGCCCGACCATGGCCCGGGCGAACTCCCGGAACGCGGGATCGGCCGGATCGCCCATCAGCAGCTCGGCCAGCCGTTCCCGCAGCTCGGGCAGCTCGGCGTCCTCGGCTTTCTCTGCTTCCTCGGCGACGGCGGTGCCTCCGGCGCCGCTGATCACCGGCGGGAACCACAGGTCGAAGAGCGTGTCGAAGCCCGGCCGGTGGGCGGGCCGCTTCACCAGCGTCGCGGCGTACGCCTCGCGCAGCGTCTCCCGGTCGGACAGGTCGACGACCATGAGCGCGTGGGCCGCGTCCAGTCCCTCGGCAGGGGAGACCGGCAGCCCCGCCGCCCGCAGGGCGTGGACGAACCCCACGTGCCGGTCCACGAGGGACGCCGGAGGCGTTGTCATCACCGGGCGGGCAGGCCGAGCTCCTTGGCGGCCCGCACCTGGTCGGAGTTGTGCTTGAGCACCACGCCCAGCGTCTCGCCGATCAGCGCCTCGTCCAGCTCCGTACGGCCCAGGGCGAGCAGGGTGTGCGCCCAGTCGACGGTCTCGGCGATCGACGGCGACTTCTTCAGCTCCAGCGCGCGCAGCGTGGCCACCGTACGGGCGAGCTGGTCGGCGATGCCCGCGGGCAGCCCGGGCACCTGGGCGAGCAGGATGTCGCGCTCCCGTTCCGGGGTGGGGTAGTCGAGGTGGAGGTACAGGCAGCGCCGTTTGAGCGCCTCCGACAGCTCGCGGGTCGCGTTCGAGGTCAGCACGACGTACGGCCGGCGCGCGGCGGTGATCGTGCCCAGCTCGGGGATCGTGACCTGGTAGTCGGACAGGATCTCCAGCAGCAGCCCCTCGACCTCGACGTCGGCCTTGTCGGTCTCGTCGATGAGCAGCACGGTGGGCTCCTCGCTCCTGATCGCCTTCAGGAGGGGACGCTCCAGCAGGAACTCCTCGGAGAAGATGTCGTCCCAGGCGCCGTCGTCGGCCTGGATGCGCAGCAGCTGCTTCTTGTAGTTCCACTCGTACAGCGCCCGCGCCTCGTCCAGGCCCTCGTAGCACTGCAGGCGGATGAGCCGGGCGCCGGTGGCCTGGGCGACGGCCTTGGCGAGCTGGGTCTTGCCCACTCCCGCGGGTCCCTCGGCCAGCAGCGGCTTGCCCAGCGCCCCGGCCAGGAACACCGAGGTCGCGATGCCGTCATCGGCAAGGTAGTCGACGGCCGCCAGCCGCCCGCGGACCTCGTCAGGCGAGGCGAACCACATGTGCGCTCCCAACCGCTGATAACCGAATGTTGTTCTACTCTAGCCCGATTTTGACCGCTCTGAGGTGTGCGATAACCTCTAAGAGCTCTGCGCCGCTAGCTCAGTTGGTTAGAGCAGCTGACTCTTAATCAGCGGGTCCGGGGTTCGAGTCCCTGGCGGCGCACCAATGTAAAACCCCAGGTCGGTATCACCGGCCTGGGGTTTTTCGATTGCTGATCGCATCGGTGGTGCCCCCCCGCCCGCCGTGACGGCAGAGAGTGTCCGGACAGATCCTGAAAGATCAGGACAGCAGTAGCATGGGCGCCATGCATCCGCCGGTGCCACCCGCCCCATGGAGCCAGCCGCCCCCGCCCGCTCCTCCGGGCGCGCAGGTGACTATCGATGTGAAGCGGCACTGGCTGAGCTTCATGCTGGCCATGATCACGCCGAAGATCGTCATCAACGGCCGTCAGATGCTGGGCCGGTGGGGACGCAACACGATCCCGCTTCCTCCCGGCCAGTATCACCTCCACGTCCACCTGCCCTATCTCCTCCCCGCGCGGATCGGTCCGGCGGATCTGACGATCTGGCTCCAGCCCGGGATGGCGCTCGAACTCGAATACCGCGCTCCCATGTGGACCTACTCCAGAGGCGCCCTCGGCCCCGCCCCTCAGCCGTGGAACGGAATGGGCTGTGCGATCACGTCCCTGGTGTTCGCAGGCGTCGGGGTGGCGCTCCTGCTGGTGCTGATCGTCGCCGTGGTGGTCTCGGTCGGCTGACGCCGGGAAGGGCCTGAACCGGCCTTAAGTGCTATTCGAGCGGCGCCGATCGCACTTTCGGCTGATACCGTGCCAGGCTCGGGCCTCGCAGGATCAGGCCATGCCATACAAAGATCCGCATGCGGCGGTGAGAGCCGAGGGCCCCACCAGGCATGACGAGGCACGTCCGGCTCTGACCGGCCGTCGTTGGAGCAGCGGAAGGCCGGCGTTCCGGACTCCGATCCTGTGGGCCGGCCTGACCGCGGTCGCAGGACTGCTCACCTTGACGGTCCCCGCCTCCCGGACTCCGGCTTCCGCCTCTTCCGCATACGCCTCTGCCGGCTCTCCGGTCACGACGAGCAGCGCGCCGTATCTGCCCGAGCCGACCGGTCCCCATCCGGTCGGCACGACGTCCCTGCGTCTGGAGGACATCTCGCGCCCTGACCCCTGGGTCCCTGAGACCGGGTCGAGAGAGCTCATGGTCTCCCTCTGGTATCCGGCGAAGTCCCGGAACGGACGGCGTGCGCCCTACGTGACGCCCAGAGAGTCGGCGCTCATCCTGAAGGGCAAAGGCGTGACGGGGGTGCCGTCCGACGTGCTGAGCAGAACGCGGACCCACGCGTTCAGCGGCGCCGAACCGGCGGGACGTGGAGACTCTCTGCCCCTCGTCGTGCTCTCTCCCGGCTTCACCGACCCCCGAAGCTCGCTCACCGCACTGGCCGAGGAACTGGCGAGCAGAGGCTACGTGGTGGCCGGCATCGACCACACGTACGAGACTTTCGCCACCACGTTCCCCGACGGGCGGCTGACCACCTGCGCCGCATGCGAACTCGAAGGCGTCGACGACTTCGGGAAGAAAGCGGTGGAGAATCGGGCGGTCGACGTCTCGTTCGTGATCGATCAGCTGACCGGTCCACATGCCAAGTGGACGGGCGCTTCGCTGATCGACGCGTCCCGGATCGCGATGGCGGGCACGTCCCTCGGAGGCGCGAGCGTCGCCGAGACGATGCTGAAGGACTCCCGGGTACGCGCCGGCATCAACATGGACGGCCTCATGTTCGCGCCGATCCCCGCGAGCGGGGTGGCGCGCCCGTTCCTGTTCCTGGGCCAGCCGTTGCACAGCCCGGGTGGCGAGGACGCCACATGGGACCGCGACTGGGAACACCTGACCGGGTGGAGGCGCTGGCTCGTGGTGGCCGGAGCGGTACACCCGTCCTTCAGCGACTACGACCTGCTGGCTCAGCAGATCGGCGTCGACCTCGGCAGCGAGCTCGCCGGAAGCCGCTCCGTGGCGATCACCCGCAGGTACGTCCGAGCCTTCTTCGACCTGCACCTGGGCGGTAGGCCACAGCCTCTGCTGCACAGGCCGTCGGTGCGCTACCCCGAGGTCAGGTTCTGCTCGCCGGAAACGAAGACCTGCACATAGAAAGGTTCGACGGCTGGGGGTACGGGGGCTGAAAGACTTCTGCTCAGCGGGTCCGGGGTTCGAGCCCCCGGCGGCGCACCACTTCGGAAAGCCCGGGCCGTTCGATCCGGGCTTTCCCCGTCTTCCGGGTGGCGTGCAGGGACGCGAGCAGCCGGAGGCGTTCGGCGTCCGCGGTCCCGGGCTCGGCCGTGTGGACGAGCAGGACCGGCCCGGGGTTGCCGGGCAGGGGATAGACGTCCCAGTCGAGGGTGATCTCGCCCACCTGGGGATGGCGGAACAGCTTCGTCCCGTGGACCGTCTCACGCACCTCGTGGCGGGCCCAGAGCCGGCGGAAGTCCGCGCTGCGGATGCTCAGCTCGCCGATGACCTCGCGGGCGCGCGGATGGTCCGGATCGGTCGCCACGGCGGCCCGCAACATGCCGATGTACTGCAGGGCGGTGGCCTCCCAGTCGGGGCAGCGTCCACGGGCCCCGGGGTCCTCGAACAGCACCATCAGCATGTTCCGCCGCCCCGGCGGCAGGGTGTCCGGATCGCCGAGCAGCGCCTCGGCGAGGTCGTTCCACGCGAGCACGTCGAGGTGCCGGCCGAGCACGACCGCGGGAGTCGCCATGACGTGCAGCAGGCGCCTCGTGCTGTCCGGCACGCGTTCCGGGGCGCGGCGCGTACGGACGGCCGCCGGCCGGCGTGCCGCCCGGGCGAGGGTGAACAGGTGCCGCCGTTCCTCGTCGTCGAGGTCGAGCGCGGAGGCGATGGCGTCGAGCACCTGGTCGGAGGGCCGCACCTCACGGCCCTGCTCCATGCGCTGGTAGTAATCGGTGCTCAGCCCGGCCAGCAGCGCGACCTCCTCGCGCCGCAGACCGGCCACCTTGCGCCGGGGCCCCGGCTCCAGGCCGACGTCCTGCGGGCGCAGCCGGCCGCGCCGGGCACGCAGGAAATCGCCGAGCTCACGGGCGTACGGGTGGTCGACAGCCATGACGACAGTCTGCCGGTGCGGTCCGCGCCGAAGGTAGGTCTGGCGTTCCCAGGCAGACGCGTACGACCGAATGCCGGCGACCCCGTCCTAGCGTCGTCGCATGACCGAATGGAACGCCAGTCACATCCCCGGCCAGCACGGCCGGGTCGCCGTCGTCACCGGCGCGAACTCAGGGCTCGGCCTGGTCACCGCGACCGAGCTCGCCCGGCACGGGGCGCGCGTCGTGATGGCCGTACGCGACACCGCCGCGGGCGAGCGGGAGGCCGAGGCGATCCGGCGCTCGGCGCCACGGGCCGAGATCGAGGTGCGTGAGCTCGACCTGGCCTCGCTCGCGTCGGTGCACGCGTTCGCCAAGGCCCTGACCGGCGACTTCCCGGCGATCGACCTGCTGGTCAACAACGCCGGCGTGGTCCTCCTCGGCCCGGCCCGCACGACGGCCGACGGGTTCGAGCTTCAGCTCGGCACCAACATGCTGGGCCACTTCGCCCTCACCGGCCTGCTGCTCGACAGCCTCGGCCGGGCGGACGCGGCGCGGGTGGTCAGCCTCAGCTCGATCACCCACAAGAACGCCCACCTCGACTTCGACGACCTGATGTCGCGGCGCGACTTCAACGCCAGTCGTGCGTACGGCCGCTCCAAGCTCGCCACCACTGTCTTCGGCCTCGAACTCGACCGCCGACTGCGTGCCGCCGGCTCACCGGTCGTCAGCGTCATCGCCCACCCCGGGCTGTCCAGGAGCAATCTCACGCCCCGGGCCTGGGAGTACCGCCCCCGGGCCGGGCGATTCTTCGCCCGGGCCGGGCTGCTGGTGACGCAGCCCGCCGAGCGGGGGGCGCTGCCCCAGCTCTTCGCCGCGACCGCGCCCGGCGTGCGCGGTGGTCAGTTCTTCGGACCGTCCGGCCTCTTCGAGATGCGCGGCCGGGTCGTGGAGGTCCGCCCCAGCGCGGAGGCGGCCGACCCGAGCGTCGGGCGCCGCCTGTGGACCGCCGCCGAGGCCCTGACCGGCGTCACCTACCTCTGACCCGGCCCCGGTCAGATGGGCACGCGGTACAGGCACCGGGTGGCGTCGAGGTACCGCTCGTCGATGAAACGCCCCGAAACGCGACCCGCCAGGATGAGCCAGTTGTCCAGCCACAGGCCGAGGCTTCCCTCGGGCCTGGCGGGCTCTCCCGTCGTGAACACGTCGATCACACCAGGGCGCTGTGGCACGAGCCCTGCGGCGTACTCGTGGTAGGGCCAGCCGGGAGCGGCGATCTCGGTTGGGCTGTGCCGCCCGGCCGTGCTCCCGTCCGAGTAGTACAGATCGTGCACGCCGAGGCCGTACGGCTCCCACACGACCTGGAGGAACCTGCGTCCGGTGGCGGCCAGCAGGTCGGTGCGCAGGCGCGGCCCGGCGATGGTGATGGCGTGGGTCCAGCCGGGGGAGTGCTCGCCGAGCCAGACGAGTTCCCTGAACGCGTACGGCTCGTACTCGCGCATCGCCTCGTCGAGGCCGCAGGGCACCGCCGCCGCCGGGTCGGCACCCAGGGCGCGGGCGATCTCGTCGGGGTCGTCGCCCTCGATCCAGGTCCCGGCGAACATGTCGTCGAACCCGCGTGCCGCCAGCAGGGGCCATTGCTCCGTCATGAGGCCTTCGCTCCCGCCGTGATCCGGCACAGGGCGCGTCGTTCGGCGAGCCAGTCCCGGTCGACGAACCGGCCGGTGATCCGCCCGACGGCGATCAGATGGAGTTCGAGCTCGTCCTCGGCGCCCTGGTCGTCGTTCAGTTCCAGGTCGTCGAGTCCCTCCTCGCTGTAGAGGCCGGGGACACCGTAGAACTCGTCGATCTCCCGTAGGTAGCAGAAGTCGAAGACCCGCCGGCCCGGCAGGTTCAGGTCGGCCGCCGAACCGGTGAGCGTCAGGGCGAACGTCCAGCCGGGCGCGTGCTCACCCACCCACAGGACGCGCTTGCGGGCGTCCATGGTGCTCCAGCGCAGCGCGGTGGCCAGGTCGCACTCCAGCGCCTCCGCGGGATCGATCCCCAACTCGGCTTTGATCGCGTCGAGGTCGTCGCCTTCGATCCACGCGGCCTGGAAGTCCTCCCGCAGCCCTGCCTCGGTCAGCAGTCCCCACTGGCTCTCTTCGGGGAAAAGCCTCATCAGCACCCCAATCCTGAGGTGGCAGAAGATACCGCATAAATGATCACTGGTCTGCCATAAGCGGGCGTACGCCGGCCGCGTCATGGGGCCAGGGTGCGGATACGGCCGAACTCGCCGTCGTAGCCGGGGTCCTTGGTCACCTCGCCGTTCCGCAGGCGCCCGATCGCCTCGGCGAGGCGCGGCGAATGGGCGGCGATGTCGTCGAGGGGGAGGTCGCCGAGGATCGCGAGCTCCGGTCCGAGCGCGGCAACGAGCCTGTCGGTCTCGGCGCTCACCTTCTTACTCTTCGGGCCCACTCCCAGGATCTCGGCCACGAGATCCGGGAGCGGGACGAGGTTGCGGAAGCCCGCCGCGCCGGGCGGGGTCCTGCCGGCGGGGCGGTCGGCCAGGTCCTCGACCCTGCTGAGCACGCCGACCGTGAGTTTCCTGCCGCACACCGGGCACAGGCCGCCGAGCTTGCGCGTCTGCTCCGGGTCGAGCCGCACGCCGCACTTGCGGTGGCCGTCGACGTGGTATTTGCCCGCCTCGGGGAAGAACTCGGTCGTGCCGCACAGGCCGGCGCCCGTGCGCAGGACGCGCTCGATCGCGAAGTAGTCCAGGTCGGTCTCGAAGATCGTGGTCTCGCGGCCGACGATGGGCGGCGAGTGGGCGTCCGAGTAGCTGACCAGCCGGTATCCGTCGAGGCCGGAGACCTGCCACATCATCGCGGGGTCGGCGGACAGCCCGGTCTCCAGCGCGAAGACGTGCTCGGTGAGGTCGCCGAAGCACTCCTCCAGGCTGTCGAACCCCGATTTCGAGCCGAGCACGCCGAACCACGGTGTCCACACGTGCGCCGGCACCAGGTAGGCGCCCTCGCCGCAGGCCAGGACGGCCTCGAGCAGCTCCCGGCTGCTCATGCGCACGGTGGGCCGGCCGTCCACACCGAGGTCGGCGACCTTGGCGAGGCCGCGGTCGAACTCCTCGACCTGGTCGAATCCGGGCAGGTAGACGAGGTGGTGGATCTTTCGGGAGCGGCCGCCCTGGGAGTAGACGGTGGAGATCTCCACCGACAGCATGTACCGCACGGGGGCGCCTGCCACGCGGTCCGGCAGCGTCGCGGCGACCTCGCGGTCGAGGTCGTCGCGCAGCCGGAACAGCCCCGGCTCGGCCGGCACGAGAGCCGTGCGCAGCCGCTCCAGCCAGGCCGGGTGGGTGAAGTCGCCCGTGCCCATGAGCGTGACGCCCTTGCGGCGGGCCCACCAGGTCAGCTGCTCCAGGTCGCTGTTCCTGCTGCAGGCGTACGCGTACCTGGAGTGCATGTGCAGGTCGGCGTGGAAACGCACGGTGACCTCTCCCGTCGGCGTGATCCCGGATCCACCAGCTTGCCGATCAGGAGAGGTCGAAACGCCCGCCCCTTTACAGTTCGGCGATGCGGTCCAGCAGCGCCTTCTTCGCCGTGCTGAACTCCTCGTCGGTCAGCACTCCGCTCCGGTGCAGTTCGCCCAGGTCGGTGAGTCGCCGGATCAGCAGGTCGCGCCCGTCGGAGGCGGGAGGCGGCAGGGCGGCGGGCGGTTCCGGCGCGTGGCGGGCCAGCCGCGCCAGCACGGCGGCCGCGACGAGGACGCTCGTCCCGCCGAAGCGCTGCACCCCCCAGGACAGGCAGCGGGGGTCCTCCTCCGGCCGGCGGGTCGGTCCCCCGCCGCGCACGTGGAATCGCAGGCTCCCGTAGGACAGGCCCGCCTGCGGCTTCCACTCGACGCCGGTCAGATCCGGCAGCCGGAACTCCTGCGCGCCGGCCGCCTCCTTGATCTCCTTCGCGAACCCCGTCCACTCCAGGCGGACCCGGACGCCGTCGAAGCTCACGGTGCCGTCACCGGCCGTGGCGCTGATCGGCACGGCCGGACCGGGCAACAGGAAGTCGGGGCAGGGTTCCTCCGGCACCTGGGCCAGCCGCACCAGATCACGGATCTCGCCGGCCATGTACTCCGCCGCCGCCTTGCGCTCCTTCGGCACCGCCAGCCGGTAGGGGTCGGCGGGGGCGGCCAGCAGCCCGGCACCGACCTCGGTCAGCGGGTCCGCGCCGGGGCGCAGCCGCAGCCGCAGGTGCCCGCCTTTGCGGGAGGGCTCGAAGACGGCGCCCGCCACGGCCTCCAACGGCACCACCAGGTCTCCGAGGGCCTTGCGCACCTCGTGGACGTCGCGGCCGCTGCCGGGGGTGATCCGTACCGCCTCGACATCGACCGTCCATGCGCCGTCTTCCACGACGATCTCGGTCATGCGATCACACTACGACGAAGGCGGGCACCCCGGACGCCGGCGCCGGCGTCCGGGGGCGGCCGGGGGATCAGTAGAGCGTGATCTCCGGCACCGGCAGCCGCACCTGCTTCGGGCCGTGCCAGTCCTTGGGGCCCTTCGGCAGCCCGGTCAGCGCGCCGGCCAGATCCAGCGGGAGCGAGACGCTGCTCTTCCTGAGGTCGAGCGTGACGTTCGCGCCGGTGGCCTGCTCACGGCTGTAGGTGGAGTCGGTCCCCGCGATCACCAGCCCGATCCTGTGGCCCTTCTTGAACGTGTACTCCTGCGGCAGGGTCTTCCACCTGACCTGTGCGTACGTCCCGGGGGTGAGCGGGGACGACTCGGTGAGGGAGCCGCGGTTCTGCGTGTCGATCCAGCCGCGGGCCACGACCTCCAGGGGCCTGGTGGCCAAGTTGGTGGCGACCTTCTTGTAACAGCCGTCGTCGGCGGCGGTGCCGTCGCCGTGGCAGTCCTCCTCGGCGAGGGTGGTGATGCCCTGCCCGAGACGCCAGTCGACCCGGGTGTCCTCGCCGAAGTCGACCAGGAGCGCGGTCAGGTTCGCGGCCGGCCTGTCGAGGGAGATCCGCAGGTCCACCTCGGGCGTGCCGGACATGCGCAGGGTCAACGGCAGCGCGCCGGTGGTGAAGGCGACCCGGCCCGGCGCCGCCGTGCCGACGTCGGCGACCATCGCGTCCTCCGACTGGCGGGTGTCGGTGAAGGCGGCCGTCTCACCCTTCCCGGCGGGGAGCAGGCCGAGCGAGCCGTCGGCGGACGGCCGGAGCGGCACCTTCCGGGCGAGCGGCGCGGGCCAGTCGCGCTGCGTGATCCACTCGGCCGGGCCGACCTGCACGTCGGCCCGCGGCTCCCGCATGATCCCGTTGTCCACGCCGAGCAGCCAGCGGTCGAACCAGCGGTGCAGCGTGTCGACCCACAGGTCGCGGCGCCCCTCGAAGTCGAAGGGGTCCACGTGCTGATACTGGCCGACCCAGATCTTGCGCGGCACGTTCCGGTCGGCGAGCGCCTGCCACCACACCGAGAAGTTGTCGGGCTTGACGTTCAGGTCGTTGACCGTGTGCACGACGAAGACGCTCGCGCGCACCTTGGAAGCGTCGCCGAGCGACCCGGCGACGTAGTCGCGCTCGGCCCAGAACCCGTTGTAGTCGCCCGTGGCGTCGTCGGCGTCGGCGTCCAGCCGGGCCCGTACGGCCGCGCACTTGGCGGCCGGGTCGGTGTCGACGGCCCGGGCCAGGTACGACATGTAGTTGTAGTTGTAGACGACGCCGTTGGAGCGCTGGTACTTGTACCAGGAGCTGATGGCGGAGATCGGGACGATCGTCTCCAGGCCCTCGACCCCGGTCGCCGCGACCGCGTTGGCCAGCGTGCCGTCGTACGACTTGCCGATCATGCCGGCCTTGCCGGTGCTCCAGTCGGCGACCGCCGGGGTGCCGTCGTCGTGGTAGGCGGGGGCGCGGCCGTTCAGCCAGTCGACGACCGCCTTGCCGCCCAGCACGTCGGCCCTGCCGCCCACGTCCGGGCAGCCGTCGGACTTGGTGGTGCCGGCCATGTCGACGTTGAGGACGGCGTATCCGCGCGGCACGAAGTAGTTGTCGTAGAACAGCGGGAACTTGGCGAGCTCGCCCGCCGCGTCGTAGACCTTGCGCTCGGACTCGTTGCCGCGTCCCGAGTTGTCGTAGTAGGGGCTCTCGTCGATGATCGACGGCACCGTGAGCCCGGGCCCCGACTCCCTGGGCCTGATGATGTCCACCCTGACCCGGTCGAGGCGGCCGTCGGAGTCGCTGTCGACGCTCGACTCGACGTAGACGTGCTCGCGGATCGCGTCGGCGTAGGAGAAGACCGCCTGGGTCCGTCCCTGGGCGACGGTGATCGCGGGGCCGGCGGCCGCGTGGGCCGGTACCGCGCCGATCGCGGTCACGGCGACGGCGGCGAGGGCTGCTCGTAACAGCACGGAGAGCCTCCTGGGGGGTGCGGAAGTCCCCGTAAATCTCCATGCGGGCCGGTATGTCGACAAGATTCCTTTATGTGATCGACATCACCTTGGTCCTGCCACGTGACAAGAAGTCGGTCGGCCGAGTCAAATTCGCCGTTGCCTCTTGACTGCTCCCCGGCAGGGTTGAGAACCTTCTCATCAACCCGGTGAGAACGTTCTACGCGTTCGTTCGCCGGTCAGTGAGAACGTTCTACATGCGGAGTGCCCATGACTTCGAATACCGGCCTGCGGCCCATCGACCCCCAGCTCAGGGAGGTCATCGGGGGAGCGGTCGACCAGCGCGGCGTCGCCGCGAAGGTGGCGGCGCAGGCGGCCTCCGCCGGAGTGACGGACGTGTTCTTCCTCGGCTGCGGCGGTTCCTGGGCCTCCTCGGTGCCGGCGCACGCGACCCTGTCCGCGTCGGCGACCGGACTGGTCAGCCACAACATCAACGCCGCCGAGTTCCTGGCGTCCCCCTCGCCCCGGCTGTCGGAGCGCTCGCTGGTGGTGGCCTCCTCCCACTCCGGCGCGACCCCCGAGACGGTGGCCGCCGCGCGCCTGGCCAAGGAGGCGGGCGCGTACGTCGTGGCGGTGGCGACCGACGACGACAACCCGCTCGGCGAGCTGGGGGACGCGGCGTTCACCTACCACAGCGAGAAGACGATCACGGCGGCCAAGCACGTCCTGCTGGGGCAGCTCGTGCAGGAACTCCTGCGGGCCGACGGCGCCGACCTCGACTACGAGACCCTCCGGCGCGGCTACGAGGCGCTGCCCGACGCGCTCGCCGTCGCCACCGAGGCGCACGAGGAGCTGTCGGCGACCATCGCACGGGAGACCGCCGACGCCGACCTGACCTTCGTGGTCGGCGGCGGCAACGTGTACGGCGTCGCCTTCCTGCTCTCGGTCTGCTACCTGATGGAGATGCAGTGGAAGAAGTCGGTCTGCGTGGCGTCCGGCGACTTCTTCCACGGCGCGTTCGAGATGGTGGTCGGCGACGCGCCGCTCATCCTCCTGCGTAGCGAGGACCGCACCCAGGCGATGGCCGACCGGGTCGCCGCCTTCGCCCCCAAGGTGACCTCCCGGGTCTACACGCTCGACTCGGCCGCCCTCGAACTGCCCGGCGTGCCCGCCGCGGCGCGGCCCGAGCTGTCGGCCCCGGTGCTGGCCAACCTCGCCACCCGGCTGGCCGACCACTACGAGTCCGTCACCGGCCACTCGCTCGACGAGCGGCGCTACATGCACAAGATGGCGTACTGAGATGCGGCTGTGCGGCGTCGGCGACAACGTCGTCGACAGATATCTCGACCTCGGCCTCGTCTTCCCCGGCGGCAGCGCCTGCAACGTCGCGGTCCACGCCCGGCGCCTCGGCGCCGAGGCCGCCTACCTCGGCTCGATCGGGTCCGACCCCGCGGGCGACCTCGTACGGCACAGCCTGGCCGCCGAGGGCGTCGAGGCCCGCTGGTCCCGGTACGGCGGCCACCCCACCCCCCGGGCCGACGTCAAGCTCGACGCCGACGGGAACCGGACCTTCGTCGACTATGTCCCGCCCACCGAGGACCTGCGGCTGAGCCCGGCGGACCTGGATTACCTGGCGTCGTTCGACCTCGTCCACACGGGACACACCAGCCTGGTCGAGGACCAGCTGCCCGACATCGCCCGCGTCACGAAAGTCTCCTTCGACTTCTCCTACAAGGACATGGAGTACGCGCGGGACCTGCTGCCCTCGGTCGCCGTCGCCTTCTTCTCCCGGGCCCGGCTCGACCGGCCCGAGTGCGCCGAGTTCGCCGCGTCCGTTCTCGCTCTCGGACCCCGCGAAGTGGTCGTGACCTGCGGAGATCAGGGGGCGTTGCTCGCCTCGGCGGACCGTACAGTGTGGCAGCCGGCGGTTCCCACCGAGGCGGTGGACACGCTCGGCGCCGGCGACGCCTTCGCGGCGCAGCTGCTGGTCGCGCTGCCCGTGGCCCCGGCCGAGGTCGCCATGGCGCGGGCCGCGGCCTACGCCGCCTCGGTCTGCCGCCACCACGGCGGCTACGGCTACCCCGCCGATCTCGACGCCCTCTACCCACCGGAGGAGACCTCATGAAGGACAGCGCCGACCTCGCTGTGCGGGTGCGCGGCGTGCGCAAGCGGTACGGCCACGTCGAGGCGCTGCGCGGCGTCGACCTGGACATCGCACCCGGGGAGATCCACGCCCTGCTCGGCGACAACGGCGCCGGCAAGTCGACGCTGGTGAAGGTGCTCGCGGGAGCGGTGACGCCCGACGAGGGCACCGTCGAGATCAACGGCGTGCCGCACCGGTTCACCGGCCCGAGGGACGCCCAGGCGGCCGGCATCGAGACGGTCTACCAGGACCTGGCACTCGCGCCGACGCTGCCGCCGGACGCCAACCTCTTCCTCGGGCGCGAGCCCTCCCGCCCCGGGCTGCTGGGCCGGCTGGGGTTCGTCGACCGCAAGACCATGCGGGCCGAGGCCGCCACGCATCTGCGCCGGCTCAACTCGAAGATCCAGGACCTGGGCGCCGAGGTCGGCTCGATGTCGGGCGGGCAGAAGCAGGCCGTCGCGGTGGCCAGGGCGGCGATGTGGGGCTCGGCCCTGATCATGATGGACGAGCCGACCGCGGCGCTCGGCGTGGCGCAGACCGAATCGGTCCTCGAGCTCATCCGGCGGATCCGGGACGAGAAGGGCCTGCCGGTGCTGCTCATCTCGCACAACCTGCCCGACGTCTTCCGCGTCGCGGACCGCTGCACGGTCCTGCGGCTCGGCAGGCGAGTCCTGACCGCGCCCATGTCCGACGTCACCTCGACCGACCTGATCAGGGCGATGACGGGCGCCGACACGCTCAGCCCGACCGAGGAAAGGGCGGCAGAACCCCGATGACCGATCTCGCTTCCCCGGCCAAGCCGCCGGCCACGCCGCCGGCCAGGGCACGCAGGAGGGCCCTGCCGCGCACCCAGCGGCTGTCCGACGCGACCATCCTGCTCCTGCTGATCGCCATCGTGGCGGTCTTCTCGATCGTCACCCCGGCGGGCACGTTCCTGTCGCTCAGCAACGCCGAGTCCATCCTGCTCACGGCGTCGCAGCTGCTCATCCTCTCGTGCGGCATCACGTTCCTGCTCATCGCCGGCGGGCTCGACCTGTCCATCGGCTCGATCACGATCTTCTCGGCCGTCGTCGTGGCCAAGGTGATGGGGGCGCTCGCCGGGACGGCGGCGCAGGCCGCCGACTTCCACTATCCCAACCTCGGCATCGCGATCACCGTGGCCATCGTCTGCGGCCTGCTCGTCGGCGTCGGCTGGGGGGCCGTCAACGGGGTGCTCGCCGTCAAGCTGCGCATCCCCCCGTTCATCGCGACGCTCGCGACCGGCGGCATCGTGCTCGGCCTGGCGAGCGTCTGGACCAACGGCCAGAACGTGCAGAACGTGCCGCTGCCCTTCCAGTCGTCGTTCGGCCTGGGCAAGCTGTTCGGGATCATCCCGTGGTCCATCGTGATCGCGGCCGTGGTCACCGCGGTCTTCTGGGTCGTGCTGTCGAAGACCCGCTTCGGCCTGCACACGTACGCGATGGGCGCCAACCTGGAGGCGGCCCGGCGCTCGGGCGTGAACGTCAAGCGGCACATGATCCTGCTCTACGTCGGCACCGGCGCCCTGTGCGGGATCGTGGCCGTCCTCGACGTCGCGCGCTTCGGCACGGCGTCGATCACCAGTCACTCCGGAGACGCGCTGTCGGCGATCGCCGCCGTCGTCATCGGCGGGACGAGCCTGTTCGGGGGACGGGGCCGCATCTCCGGGACCGTGGTGGGCGCGCTCATCCCGGCGGTCCTGCAGAGCGGCTTCGTGATCATGGACGTCCAGCCGTTCTGGCAGAACGTCGCCGTCGGCGTCGTCCTGCTCGTGGCCGTCTACGTGGACCAGGTCAAGATCCGCGCCCAGGAACGCACATGACCTTTCTCCCTCGCTCCACAGCCCTCGCCCTCGCTCCACACCCCGAAGGAACCCGATGAAGCGAACCATCCCCGTCCTGGCCGCGAGCGCACTGGCGGTCGGCCTGCTGGCCGGCTGCGGCACGTCCTCGTCCGCCGACGACGCCGGCGGCGGCAAGAGCGCCGCGGGCAAGAAGATCGTCATGCTGCTCAACGACCAGTTCGACCCCTACTACCTCACCCTGGTCGCCGGAGCCGAGGCCGAGGCGAAGAAGCAGGGCTTCGAGTTCAGCTGGCAGGCGCCGTCCACCCTCGACGTGGCCTCGCAGACCCAGCTCCTGCAGTCCGTGGCCGCCCGCAAGCCGGACGGGATCATCATGTCCGCCCTGGACGCCAAGGCGATGATCGCGCCGATGAAGCAGGTCATGGCGCAGGGCATCCCGATCATCACGGTGGACGCCGACGTCGCCGACCCGTCGGCGCGCCTCGCCACCGTCACCTCCGACGGCGAGGCCGCCGGCCGCCTGGCCGCGGAGACGATGGACAAGCTGCTCGGCGGCAAGGGCAAGGTGGCCTTCGAGGGCTACACCCCGGGCACCTCCAGCACTGACGCCCGCCTCAGGGGATGGCAGGAGGGGCTGAAGCAGACCGGCCTCGAGTACGTCGCCGAGCGCTACGACGCCACCGACCTCACCACCATCGCCGGCACCGTCAGCGCGGTGCTCAAGCGGTACCCCGACCTCGCCGGGATCTTCACCAACTGGACGAACCCCACCCTCGGCGCCGCCCAGGCCGTCCAGGCCGCGGGCAAGAGCGACCAGGTCAAGATCGTCGGCTTCGACGCCTCGCCCGACGAGGTGAGCCTGCTCAAGCGCGGCCTGGTCTCCGCGCTGATCATCCAGAAGCCCGGCGACATGGGCGTCAGGGCGGTCTCCGACCTGGCCGCCTACCTCAAGGACGGGACCAAGCCGCAGTCGGTCAGCCTCGACGCGGTCGTCGCGACCAAGGAGAACATGAACGACCCGGCCGTCAGCGCGTACTTCTACAAGGCGGGAAAGCAGTGAGTCAACGCCTCGGAATCGACGTCGGCGGGACCTTCACCGACGTCGTGGTCATCGGCGACGACGGACGCGTCCTCGTCGAGAAGGTCCCCAGCACTCCGGAGAACCAGGCGGGCGGCGTGCTCGACGGCGTACGCGCCGCGCGCGGCACCCGCGGCGTCGACACCGGCGCGCTGCGGATGTTCGCGCACGGGTCCACCGTCGCCACCAACGCCCTCCTGGAGTTCAAGCTCCCGCCCACCGCGCTGATCGTGACCCGCGGCTTCCGGGACGTCCTGGAGATCGGTACGCAGCTGCGCCCCGCGCTGTTCGACCTCGGGGTCGTCAAGCCGGAGCCGGTGATCCCGCGTGAGATGGTCTTCGAGATCGACGAGCGGGTCGACCGGCTCGGCGAGGTCGTCACGCCGCTCACCGACGAGGAGATCGACCGCGTCGTGGCCCAGGTCGCGGCGAGCGGCGCCGAGGCGTGCGCGGTCACGCTGCTGTTCTCCTTCCGCAACCCCGGCCACGAGCGCCGGCTGGCCGAGCGGCTCGCCGCCGCGGTGCCCGGCCTGCACGTGGCCGTCTCCTCCGAGGTCGCGCCCGAGATCAAGGAGTACCCCCGGGCGTCGACCACCGCGATCAGCGCCGCGCTGCGGCCGCTGGTGGCGCGCTACCTGTCGGCGGTCGAGGACGGCCTGGAGCGGGAGAAGGTCACCTGCCCGTTCTTCGTGATGCAGTCCTCGGGCGGCGTCATGTCGGCGGCGGAGGCCTCGGCCGCCGCGCACAAGATGGTGCTGTCCGGCCCCGCGGCGGGGGTGCTCGCCGCCGCCCGGGTGGCGGAGAACCCGGCGTACGCCAACCAGATCACCTTCGACATGGGCGGCACGTCCACCGACATCTGCCTCATCTACGAGGGCCGGCCGCGCCTGGACCGGTCGTCGCAGTTCGAGGGGCGGCCCCTGCAGGTCGCCCAGTTCGACATCCACACCATCGGGTCCGGCGGCGGGTCGCTGGCCCGGGTGGACGCCGCCGGGCTGCTGCGCGTGGGACCGGAGAGCGCGGGCGCCGTCCCCGGCCCCGCCTGCTACGGACGCGGCGGCACCCGGCCCACGACGACCGACGCCCAGGTCGTGCTCGGCCGGGTCGACCCCGCGCGGTTCCTCGGCGGGGAGATGACCCTCGACGTGGAGGCCGCCAGGCGGGCGGTCGCGACGCACGTCGCCGAGCCGCTCGGGATCGGCCTGGAGGAGGCCGCGCTGGGCATCCTCGACGTCGCCGACGCCATCATGGCCAGGGGCGTCCGGGTGGTCAGCGTCAACCGCGGCTACGACCCGCGCGACTTCGTGCTGCTGCCCTTCGGCGGGGCCGGTCCGATGCACGCCCTGTCGGTCGCCGAGATGGTCGACATCAGGACCGTCCTGGTGCCGCGGCACCCCGGCACGTTCTCGGCGCTCGGCCTGGCCACCTCCGACCTGAAGTACGACTTCTCGCTGACCGTGGACGCCCCCGTGGACACGCTGACCCCGGAGCGGATCGAGGAGCTGTTCACCGGCCTGCTCGACCGGGCCCGCGACCGCCTGTCCCGGGTCGAGTCGCTCACCACGGGCCGGATCGAGAACCGGCTGGCCCGCTTCCGCTACGCCTGGCAGGACAACGACGTGGAGGTCCTGCTGCGGCCGGGCCCGGTGGACGCGCAGAGCCTCACCGAGGCGCTCGACCGCTTCCACGCCCAGCACGAGTTCGAGTTCGGGCACAGCGACAAGGAGGCCCGCGTCGAGCTCGTCGCCGTCGGCGTCGAGGTGCACGGCGTGCTGCCGCGTACGGCCGCCCCCACCGCGGTGGCGGGGTCCTCCACTCCCGCCCCGGCCTCCGTACGGCGGGTCTGCTTCCGCGGGACCGGCTGGGTCGACACCGACGTGTACGAGCGGGCGGACCTCGCGCCCGGCGCGGCGTTCAGCGGCCCGGCGATCGTCGAGGAGCGCGAGGCGACCACGGTCGTGCCGCCCGGCGCGCGGGTGCGGGTGGACGGCGACGGCAACCTCGTCCTGACTGTGAAGGGAACCCCGGCATGAACCCCGGCATGAGCTCCGGCACGAGACGAACCGATCCGATCACCACCGAGGTGATCCGGCACGCCCTGGAGACCATCGCGGAGGAGATGGGCACCGCGCTGCGCCGCACCGCGCTCAGCGTGGTGGTCAAGGACATGCGCGACTACAGCTGCGCGGTCTTCGACCGGTCCGGCCGGCTGCTCGCCGCCGCGCTGGACATCCCGACGCTGCTCGCCTCGATGTCCCCCGCGCTGCGGGCCTGTCTCGACAAGTGGGGCGACGACATCCACCCCGGTGACGTCTTCCTCAGCAACCACCCCTACCTGGGGGCCTGCCAGACCAACGACCTCAACCTGTTCGTCCCGGTCTTCGACGACGACGAGCGGCTCATCGGCTTCACCGGCGCCATCGCGCACCACGCCGACTGGGGCGGGGTCGTGCCCGGCACGGCGGCCGCGACCAGCCGCAGCGCGTTCTACGAGGGCGTCATGCTGCCGGCGGTCAAGCTGGAAGTGCGCGGCGTCCCCGAGCCGAACGTCCGCGACATCATCACGGCCAACACCCGTCACCCCAAGCAGAACCACGGCGACCTGCGCGCCCAGGTCGCCTCCGCCCGCTCGGGTGCCCGCCGCTTCGCCCGGCTCGCGGAGCGGTACGGCACCGACACGCTGGTCACGGCCATCGACGACCTGATCGGCTACACGGCCGAGCGCACCCGGGCCGAGCTGGCGGCGCTGCCCGACGGGACGTACCAGGCCGAGGGGTGGCTGGACGACGACGGGATCAATCCCGGCGCGGCGGTCCGCCTCGCCGTCACGGTCACCATCGAGGGCGACGGCGCGTACGTCGACTTCTCCGGCTGCGACCCGCAGATGCCCGGCGGCATGAACATCCCCACGTCCACGACGCGGTCGGTCGTGCACTACGCGATCAAATGCCTGCTGCCCGACGACGTGCCGTTCAACGAGGGGTCGATGGAGCCGGTGACCATCCACGCCCCCGAGGGCTCGGCGGTCAACCCGATCTTCCCCGCCGCGGTCGGCGACCGGCACCTGGCCTCCCAGCGGCTGGCGTCCGTCATGACCCGGGCGCTCGCCCCGGCGGCGCCGCACCGCGCGTCGTCCGAATGGTTCGTGGGCTGGCCGGTGCTGATCTGCGAGTCGGCCTCGCCGAAGACCGGGGACGGCGTCGTGCTGCTCGCCAACGTCGCCGGCGGCGCGGGCGCCACCGCGGCGCACGACGGCGCGGACGCGGTCGACGTCCACATGGCCAACTGCGCGATCATCCCCGCGGAGATCATCGAGTCGAGCTACCGGTTGCGTGTCGAGCGCTACGAGCTGGTGCCCGACAGCGGTGGTGCGGGACGCACGCGGGGCGGCCTCGGCATCCGCGCCGACTACCGGAACATCTCCGACGAGCCCATGCAGTTCCTCTCCGAGGCCGAGCAGAGCGACCCCGGTCACGCCCCCCAAGGGCTCGACGGCGGCCTGCCCGGCACGTCCGCCTCGATCGTCCTCATCCGGCAGGACGGCGAGGAGACCCCGCTCCCGGCGAAGGGGCAGCATGTCGCAGCCCCGGGCGATGTGGTGAGCCTGCGCGCCGGCGGCGGAGCCGGATACGGCGACCCGGCGCTGCGCCCGAGGGAGGCCGTGGAGGCCGACCTGCGCAGCGGGCGGATCACCGCCCGCGCCGCCCGGGATCACTACAATCTCGCTGCGGCGGATCGCTGATGGGCGAGCCGCCGGCGCCTCCCGGGCGTACCCGCGAACGCGACGACGTCCGGGAACCCGCCGGCGGCGACCGATACCGGGAAAGGGAGGATCCGTGACCGCATCCAGGCCGCGGCGGGCGACGCTCCCGGACGTGGCGGCGCTGGCGGGCGTCTCCACGGCCGCCGCGGGGCGCGCGCTGGGGGGTTACGGAAGCGTCAGCGAGGATGTACGGCGGCGGGTGGCGGAGGCGGCGCGGCAGCTCAACTACCGTGCCAACCGCCTCGCCGCCAGCGTCCGCACCGGCCGGACCGACACCATCGGAGTGGTGTGCGCCGACATCGAGAGTCCCTTCTTCGCCCGCGCGCTGCGGGGGATCTCCGACGTCGCGCACGAGCACGGCTTCAGCACCCTGGTCACCAACAGCGACGAGGACCTCGCCAGCGAGCGTGAGGCGGTCCAGCTGCTCCTGCACAAGCAGGTGGACGGGATCATCTGCGCGCCCGCCGACGTCACCCAGGTCGACCACCTGGCGCAGGCGCAGACCGGCGGCACGCCCGTGGTCCTGTTCGACCGCGTCAGCGACCACCTGGAGGCCGACGCCGTCGTCGTGGACGGCATGAAGGCCGCCTACCAGGCCGTACGGCGACTGCTCGACCTCGGTCACCGGCGGGTCGCGATCGTCGCGGAGCTGCGCCAGCCGCGGGAGCAGGACTGGGCGAGGTTCCTCACCCCGCGAACCGAGGTGTCGCTGGGCGAGCTCAGCCCGAGCGAGGCCCGGCTGCTCGGTTATCTGCGGGCTCACTGGGACGCCGGGGTGCCGGTGCGCCGCGAGCTCGTGCGGCGCACCGGCACCTACGCCGCCGAGGCCGCCTATCAGCAGACCAAGCGCGTCCTCGCGCTGAAGAACCCGCCCACGGCGGTCTTCACGGTGGACAACCTGATGACGGTCGGCGCCTATCGCGCGATCCGCGACCTCGGCATCGCGGTGCCCGACCGGCTCTCGGTGGTGGCCTTCGACGACCTCGACTGGACCGTGCTGGTCTCCCCGGCCCTGAACGTCATCGCACAGCCGGTCTACGAGATGGGCGCGGAGGCGGCACGGCGCCTCATCCGACGCCTGCGGGACCCCGAGCCGGCGCCGCCCGGCACGCTGTTCATGGACGTCACCCTGGTCGAACGGGAGTCCGTCGCCCCGATCCCGACCTGATCACCGATTCTGCGACGTGGGTCGCAGATGCCAGCGCAGCAGGTGCGTGGTCTGGCCGCCCAGCACGTCGTGGGCCCGCTCGACCAGCGCCGCCAGCTCGCCGCGGAGCGGCTCGGGGGGTCCCGCGTACGCGGTGGCCGCCTGCCGGGCGAGCCAGTCGCCCACGCCGGCGCGGGCCCGCTCGCGGAGCGGCTCGTCCGGTCCGGTGAGGAGAACCAGGTCCGCCTTGAGCCGGTTCCACATGTCCGTCCGGGTGAGCAGCCGGTGGGCCGCCCGCCGTACGTGCGGGGGACGGCCGCCGTCGAGCAACGGCCACAGCCGGTCCGGCGGCGGGGGCGAGTCGCGCAGCGCCTCGGCGACGTGGCGGACGACTACCGGCGCGGGGTCGACGAGCATCGCGGCGAGGCCGGCGCGCGCTCCCAGGCGGCACGCGGCGCGTACGGCCTCCGCCCGCACACGGGGGCTCTCGTCGGTCAGGTAGGGCAGCACGATCGAGGCGTCGGCGGGATGGCCGCACTCGCCCAGGCCCGCGACCAGCTGCCGTAACCCGCGGCCCGGCCGCTCGTCGAGCAGGCGGCGGTAGGACTCCGCCGGGTCGCCGCCCGCCCGCCTGACCGCCCACTGTGCGGTCAGCCGTACGACCGGGGACACGTCGCCGAGCATCCGCTCCCCGTGCTCCGGTGCGCCCAGCCGAACCAGGGCGGTCAGCGCGGTGGCACGCACCCGGGCCGCCCGGTCGGCCAGCAGGCTCCGCAGCAGGTCGGGGCGGTCCAGCTCGGCGACCGCCTCCGCGCACAGCGTCCGGGAGACGAGGTCCTCCTCGTGCCGCGCCGCGTGGATCAGGTCCGCCTCACCGAGGCGGCGGTCGTCGAGGCAGGCCCGGTAGGCGAACCGGCGGGTGGGGATGTCGGCGCTGCCCCGCAGGGCAGCGAGGACCTCGTCGCCCGCCCGCGAGAGCGCGTCACGGACCATCCGCACCACCGCTTCGCCGCGTCGCCGCTGCCCGATCCGTACGGCCACCGGCGCGACGGTCCCCAGAGTGGCGCCGGTCGGCACCGCGAGCACCTGCGCCAGGACGTCCGCCGCCGCCGACCGCACCTGGGCCACCCAGTCGGCGGCCCGGATCACCAGGATCGGCAGCAGCCGCGGATCGTGGCGCATGGCCGGATGCCGGACGGCGCGCTCCCGCTCGTGACCGTCGTGGGCGCAGGCCGCCGTCAGCACGGCGAGCGGGGTGTCCGGCACGGGGGGCCTGCGGCGCAGGCGCCACGGCCCGCGCGGCTCGGGCACCGCAGCGACCACGGGTGCCGAGTACCACATCGCACGCCGCGCGGAATCGAGTTCGGGCCACAGCCAGGGCGGGGCCGACGCCAGGGCGTCGAGAGCGCGCTCGGCGTGCTCGCGATCGCCCGCCGCCTGCGACAGTGCGGTCCACAGGTCCCACAGCATGTATCGCCGGCCCGGTGCGGCCCTGGCGACGAGCGTTTCGACGGCATCCACCACATCACCATGATCCACGTTGTGGAGGTCCTCGCCGGCCGGGCTCGAACCGGCGCCCACCCGGAGAGAGAGCCGGGCGTTCTACCGCTGAACTACGGCGGGGCCGGTTCCAGTCTGCTCGACCGTTCCCCGGCCTCGCCACGGAATTCAATCCCTCTCCCGGGATTCGGGCAGGTCACCGGTCACGACACCGGCCCTGAGCCCGTGCAGGGCGTCCGGCGCCAGATCGGGCCTGACGGGCCGGCCGCTGAACACCCCGGCCCGCCGCAGCAGGGCCGCCCACACCGGATCGGCGACGGCGACCCCGTGGACCAGCTCCGGAGTGGGCCGGAACACCGCGACACGGCGCTTGGCCGCGGGCGCGGTCCAGCCCGACCTCTCCGGGTCCAGCCCCGCCGTACGGCATGCCGCCTCGACGTCCGCACGGGTGCAGGACGCCGTGCCGTCCAGCACATCCCAGGGCGGCGGCAGCGCGGCCCAGACCCTGGTGCCGGGATCGACGTCGCCGCCGGTCGAGCGGTGCCAGGCCGCCAGGTCCGCGGCCATCAGCCGCATCGCCTTGCCCGGGCAGGACACGTCCAGCAGTTCGAGCGCGTCCAGGGAGGCGAGGCACGCGAGCCACCCGGCGCGGGCGGCGTTGTAGGCCCCCGCCAGCGAGTTCCACGTGCTGGAGTCGTCGCCGGGCCGGACGACCATCGTCGCCCTGTCCATGGCAGGCCGCCACCGGTCGCCGAGGAGCCGGGCGGCGTGCCGCATGACCGCCGACCACTGACCGAGCAGCCGTCCGCGCTCCTCGTCGGTGAGACGGTCCAGCACGTCGGGCGTGGACCGGACCTGAGCGATCATCCACCAGTCCGCGTCGTCCCCGCACCGGGCGAGCAGGACGTCCGCGATCTCGTCGAAGGGGTTGTCCCGCCCGGAGAGGCTGAACTCGCGGCGCAGTTTGCGGCGCGCCGTGTAGTACGCCACGAAGCAGGCGGCGTCCGGGTCCTCGAGGAACCTGTCCAGCGGGATGTGCGCGCCGAAGCCGGTGACGCCGATGATCAGCAGCCGTCGCTTGTCCTGCTCGGTCTCGAGGGTGCCCGCCTTGGCGGCGATGCGGCGCAACATCCGGAACCGGCGGTTGTACTGCCGCTTCGACAGGTCCATCCCGGCGGCCTCCCGGGCCTCGCGGTTGAGCCGGTCGGCCAGGAAGTCGCTCCGGTCGGGCGTCCACCCGATCGAGCGCCCGGCCCTGCTCGCGTACGTCCGCAGCGACTCGGGGTCGTCGGGGTCCACATCCGCCGGCCCGTCGAACAGCCGGGCGGCCACCGCCACCTGACGCGCTCCGCCGACGGGGCGCGCGTAGTCGTCCGACAGCGAGGTGAACCACGCGGCGCCGCGTGAGGAGTGCCGTGCGGCACGGGCGAGCACGTTGCGCTCGCGGCCCGTCAGCCGCCCCGCGAGCGCCTGGAGGATCAGCTCGGCGACGTCCTCCGGCCGGTGGCGGCGGTCCAGCGAGCCGTGCAGCTCGGCCAGCGCGTCCCGGCGGGAGCGCTCGGAACCCTTGCGGTGCTTCATGCCCGCCATGATGGACGCGAGACCCGCCGGGAATCGATCGGTTATCCACGGGTGGAAAACCGCTGGGCGTACGGCGCGTGGCCGGGGAGACTTCCGGCATGCACGACACCATCGCGGCGGGTCCTCTCACGCTCCGGCCGCTGACGGCCGGGGACGCGGACGAGATGACGGGAGTGCTGGCGGGGGAGGAGCTGTACTCCTTCATCGGCGGAACCGCGCCCACCCCGGCCGAGCTGCGCGCCCGGTATCAGGCGCTCGAGGCCCGCCGGTCCCCGGACGGACGGCAGGAGTGGCTCAACTGGATCATCCGCCGGGACGTCGACGGCCGGGCGGTCGGCTACGTCCAGGCGACGGTGACGGACGAGGGGCGGCGGGCCGAGGTCGCGTGGGTCGTGGGCACCGCCTGGCAGGGCCGGGGGTACGCGACGCGGGCCGCCGCCGCGCTGGCCGGGTGGCTCCGCGGCAGGGGAGTCGCCCGAATCGAGGCGCGCATCCATCCCGATCACCACGCGTCCATGAAGGTGGCCGACCGGATCGGCCTGCTGCCCACCGATCACAACGAGGACGGCGAACGCCTGTGGACCTGGGAACGGCCCGGGGGGCTCATCGCAGGGCCCCCCGGCGTACGCCCGCCTCGGTTCACCAGGTCTTGCCGGCCTGCTCCCGGATCGTGTGGTTGATGCGGTTGAAGAAGTTGGTCAGCGCGATGTTCAGGATGATCGCGGACAGCTGCTTCTCGTCGAAGTGAGCGGCGGCGGCGTCCCAGATCTCGTCGGTCACGCCCGTGGCGCCGTCCTGGATCCGGGTGGCGGCCTCGGCCAGCGCGAGCGCCGCCCGCTCCCCGTCGGTGAAGAACGGCGTCTCGCGCCACGCGACCACGTTGTGCAGCCGCTCGTCGGTCTCCCCGTGCTTCTTCGCGGACGCGACCCCGGCGAACACGCACGGGGCGCAGCCGTTGATCTGGCTGGCGCGCAGGTGGACCAGCTCGAGCACGAGCGGGTCGGCGCCTCCGGCCTGGATCGCCCTGTTGAGGTGCTGGATCGCGGTGAAGACGTCGGGGCTCACCGTGCTCTTCATGCGTGCTTCCATTGTTCCTGCTCCTTCGTCGGTTACCTGTGCCCGTCCGGGCCCGTCATCTCCCATGACGGAGCAGAGCCGAGGAAGGTAACGACATGTCCCACAACAGTTCCGCGGACCGGGTGACCGAGGCCTTCGAGGCCGAGCGCGACCGGCTGCGCGCCGTCGCCTACCGGATGCTCGGTTCGCACGCCGACGCCGACGACGTGGTCCAGGAGGCATGGCTGCGGCTCTCCCGCCAGGAGACGGCGACGATCCACAATCTCGCCGGCTGGCTGACCACGGTGGTCGGCCGCATCAGCCTCGACGTCCTGCGATCGCGTCAGGCGCGCGCCGAGGCGTCCTACGACAACCGGCTGCCCGAACTCGTGGTGAGGGCCGACGACGGCCCCGCGCCGGAGGACGACGTGGCGCTCGCCGACTCGGTCGGGCTCGCGCTCCTCGTCGTTCTCGAGTCGCTCAGGCCGGACGAGCGGCTCGCGTTCGTGCTGCACGACCTGTTCGCGGTGCCGTTCGACGAGATCGGTCAGATCCTCGGCAAGTCGACCGCCGCCGCCAAGATGCTCGCCAGCCGCGCCCGCAGGAAAGTGCAGGCGTCCGAGCGGCGGGCCGCCGTGGGACAGGAGCAGCGCGAAGTGGTCCAGGCGTTCCTGGCGGCGGCCCGCCGCGGCGATTTCGAGGGGTTGCTGCGCGTGCTCGACCCCGACGTGAAGCTGACCGCCGACACTCCCGACGGTGTGGTCGTCACCCTCGGCGCCACCGCGGTCGCCGCCTCCGCGCGGCTGTCCGCCCGCCCGGCCGCGCGGAGGCGCCTGGTGCTCGTCGACGGCCTTCCCGGGATCGTGGCCTGGCGCGAGGACGGCGCACCGCTCTCGGTCATCTCGTTCACCGTCGCCGGGGGCCGGATCACCGGCATCACGGTCGTGACCGACCCCGCCAGGCTCGCGTCGCTGGACCTGCCGGACCCGGAGTGAACGCACCGGCGGCTCCGGGAAGCTCGCGCGCCGCGGCCTGATTCGATGGAGCCCTGGGCGTTCCTGGGGAGGCGGGCATGGAGACGGCGGAGTGGTACCGGTACTTCGCGGAGCGCGAGGTCAGGGGGCACAGCCCGGTCTACGAGGCGCTCGCGCTCGGGATCGCCGCCGATCCCGGGCTGATCGATCTGATCGACGGCCTGCCGGAGCCGAAGCGGCAGCCGAACCTGCTGCTCGCGTCGGTGCGTCACCTCGGCGGGCCGTACGACGAGTTCGGCCGCTTCCGCGAGTGGGTCATGAGCCACTGGGCCGAGGTGCGGGAGACGGTGCTCGCCCGGCGGACGCAGACCAACGAGGCGGGCCGCTGCGCGAGCCTGCTGCCGGTGCTGGCGGCGTTGCCGCAGCCGCTGGCCCTCGTGGAGGTGGGCGCGTCGGCGGGGCTGTGCCTGTTTCCTGACCGGTACCGCTACCGGTACGACGACGGGCCCGAGATCGGGCCGGCCGACAGCCCCGTCCTGCTCACCTGCCGGACGAACGGGAGGGTGCCGGTGCCGGTGCGTCTCCCCGAGGTGGTGTGGCGGGCCGGGCTGGATCTCGACCCGGTCGACGTACGCGACGACGAGGCGGTGCGCTGGCTGGAGTGCCTGGTGTGGCCGGAGCAGGAGGACCGGCTGACCCGGCTGCGCGGGGCGGTGCGGATGGCGCGGCAGGACCCGCCGCGCCTGGTGCGCGGGGACGCCGAGGCGGCCCTGCCCGAACTCGTCGCCGCCGCGCCGGCCGGGGCGACGGTCGTCGTCCTCCACAGCGCGGTCATGCCCTACCTGGACGCCGAGGCGCGGGACCGCTTCGTGGCACTCGTACGGACCCTGCCGGTGCGGTGGATCTCCAACGAGGGCTCTCCCCGGCTGCCCGCACTGGCCGCGAAGCTGACGGCCGGGCTGCCGGACGGGCGGCTGGCGTTCCTGCCCGCGCTCGACGGGGAGCCGCTCGCGATGGCCGGGCCGCACGGCGAGTGGCTCGACTGGCTCGCCTGAGCAGCCTCACCCGGCGCGGCGGATACTGAGGATCATGACCCTCTACGACGAGATCGGCACGACCTACAGCGCCGCGCGCAGGCCGGACCCGCGGCTGGCGGCCCGGATCGCCGCCGCGCTCGGGGACGCCGCGACGGTCGTCAACGTGGGGGCGGGCACGGGGTCGTACGAGCCGCCGACGACCCTGCTCGCGGTGGAGCCCAGCACGGTGATGATCGCCCAGCGGCCGCCGGCGTCGGCCCCCGTGCTGCGCGCCCGGGCCGAGGCCCTCCCGCTCGCCGATGGCGTGGCCGACGCCGCCATGGCCCTCCTGACCGTGCATCACTGGGCGGACCTCGCGGCCGGGATCGCCGAGTTGCGCCGGGTCGCGCGGCGCCGCGTGGTGATCCTCACCTGGGACCGGGAGCTCACCCGTGACTTCTGGTTCCTCAGGGAGTACCTGCCCGAGGGCGCGGCGCTGGACGACGCCCGCGCCGCCTCGATCGCCGATCTCGCCCGGCTGCTCGGCGGCGCGCGGGTCGAGCCCGTGCCCATTCCGCACGACTGCACCGACGGGTTCGGCGCCGCCTACTGGCGCAGGCCCGAGGGCTACCTCGATCCCGTGGTCAGGTCCGGCATGTCGGTGCTGGCCCAGCTCGACCAGGCGGTCGTACGGCCGGCCCTGGACCGGCTCGCCGCCGACCTGGAGTCGGGCCGCTGGCACGAGCGCCACCGCGACCTGCTCGGCCTGGAGGAGTACGACGTCGGATACCGGCTGCTCGTCGCCGACCTGTGAGGGGGCGTGGGATCCGCGCACCGGCGGGTAAGGACACCGTGTGGACACGGAGCGGCTGCGCCAGGTCGTGGACGAGATCTTCCACGACCGTCCCCACGTCACGCGACGCGACCTCTACTCGGCCGCCGCCGCGGACATCCACGTGCCGGCCGAGACGCTCGCCCTTCTGCACGAGATCCCCGAAGGCTCCTACAGCCGCGGGGAGATGCTGGAGGCCATCGAAGGAGCCGTACGGGACCGGGACGAGGCGGAGCGGAGGGCGCGGCCACCGGAGCGGGTCGCCGCACTCGAGGACACGGCCGAGGCCGAGCACGCCATCGCCGAGGACACCACGCTGGGTGCGCTGACCCAGGAGAACGCCGGTCCTCCGCCGGACGCGCCACGGTTCCGGGAGCCGGGCGAGTGAGGACGCGTGAGCAGACACACGGGAGGCGCGTCGTGCTGACAGTCACCGACCACGCCGTTCGGGCGATCCGCGATCTGATGGTGGGGGAGTATCTCCCCGAGGAGGCGGGCCTGCGCATCGCGGCCAAGCCGGGCGAGCCCGCCTCGCTGGAGCTGTCGCTGGTCAGCGCGCCCTTCTCGGGCGACGAGGTGATCGAGAGAGCGGACGTGCGCGTCTTCCTCGAACCGGAGGTCGCGCAGGCCGTCGGCGGCAAGACCCTGGACGCCGAGACCGGCCCCGGCGGCCGTCCCACCTTCCGCCTCACCTAGCCGTTCACTGGTCGCCCTCGTCCTCCTCGTCGTCGGGCGGCAGGCCGGTGCCGGCCACCGTGTCGGCGAGCTGGTCGTCGTCCAGCCGTCCGGTCGGCGGCTGTCCGAGCGTCCCTCCGCCGGAGGCGCCGCCGCCCGAGATTCCCTTGCCGCCGACGATGCCCGCGGCGTCGAGGTCCGCCTGCTCCACCGATCCCTGGCGAGTGGCGCGGATGCCGGGCGTCCGGTTCTTGAACCGCGGGTCGTCCTGCGCGTTCGTCGCCAGCTCCTCGGCGAGCTGCTTCGGGTTCATCTTCTTCTCGTCCATACGGGCCGCCGTACCCGGCGGCCCGCGTGCCATTCACATCCTCACAGCTCGGACGGAACCCGCTGCGGGGGGACGTGCCGCCGCTCCCGCCGGCTGCGCAGCGTCTCCAGGCCGACCAGGTCGTCCGGCTCGGCGTCCGGGGTCTCCTGGTCGAACCTCGCCAGGGCCGGGTGCCGCAGGGCCAGCGTGATCGTGATCGCGATGGCCAGGCCGCACACGATGTACAGCAGGCCGATGCCGCGGCCCTCGCCGACTCCGATCACCCTGCCGACCGTGCCGGCCAGCGGGCCGTCCGGCCGCATCAGCGGTTCGAAGACCAGCCCCACCAGCCAGGCCTGTACGGCCAGGCCGACCGGCTGGGTCGACAGCGCGAGCATCCGGTTGATCGCGATGACCCGGGCGTGGTAGCGCTGGGGCACCTTCGAGTGGATGATCGTCAGCCAGATGCCGTCGCTGATCGTCATCATCAGCGACATGCCGAAGGCGCCGACCGTGATCAGGATGAGCGACGGGCGCAGACCGGCGATCGCGCAGAAGATCCCGAGCACGCCGGCGGCCGCCAGCATGCCGAACATCCGGCGGTCGCGCGGGCCGCCCCACAGGGTGATGACCAGGCCGCCGCAGACCGCCCCGATCCCGGCGAGCAGCGCCACCCGCCCGGTGTCGGCCAGCTCGCCGACCGACAGCACCAGCGGCGGGATCATGATGAACCCGGTGAACAGGAAGAAGTTCACGATGAACATCGTGAAGGCCATGGCCCGCAGGCCCCGCCGCCGCAGCAGGTAGCGGAAGCCGTTGCGGATCTCGGCAGAGACCGTCTCGCGGCGCCGCCAGGCCATCGTGGCCGGGAACCGGACCAGCAGGGTCACACCGAACGCGATCGCGTAGCAGACCACGTTGGCGGTCAGGATGCCCTCGATGCCGATCAGCGCCAGCACGGCGACCGAGAACAGCGGCACCATCAGCTGGGCCACGGCGTTGCCGAGCTGGACGACGCCGCCGACGTGGTGCAGGTAGGCCTTGGGCGCGAGTTGCGGTCCGGCCGACTGCCAGGCCACCCGTTGCAGGGTCACCGATATCGACAGCAGCACCAGCAGGCCGTACAGCAGGGGCATGTTCAGCACGTCGCCGGCCATCAGCGCGAGCAGCGCGGCCTGCACGGCCAGGGACATGCCGTCGGCGGCCAGCATCGCGCGTTTGCGGTCGTACCGGTCGACGAGCGCGCCGATCAGCGGCGCGAGCACGAGCCCGGGCACCAGGGCGATGATGGCGAACAGGCCGAACTGCACCAGCGAACCGCTCTTCAGGTACGCCCAGATCGGCACGGCGAACTCGGTCATCACGGCGCCGATCATCGAGACGATCTGACCCGTCGCCACCGTGAAGAAGCGCCCGAGGCTGGGCTGCGGCCCGTCCACGTCGGCCTTCCGGTCGGTGGACACGCGCTCCCGCCACCAGGTGGCCGTGTCGCCGGGCGCCGGGACGTGCCATTCCTCGGGACGGTTCACGCTGGTGTGCGCGGTGGTGACGATCGCGGCCAGCTCCTCGGTGCGGTACCGGAGGAAGTAGTGGCCGGCCTCGGCCATGACGACCAGCGCGGTGGTCTCGGAGACGCAGTGCCAGTCGCGGTAGCGCTCCTGGTAGAAGTCGGTCAGCGCGTCGCGGTCGCCGACGATCGAGATGACCGGGGCGCGCAGCTGCGGGCTCTGCTGCTCCACGAGCTCGCTGAAGTAGTCCTCGCCGGCGCGCGCGTCCACCCGCATCGTGCGGATGATGTGGTCGACCTGCTCGGGATCGAGATCCTGGAGGTCGGCGCCCATCGCCCGCAGCCAGTTGGCGTGCGCGTTGGCGTTGTCCAGCGCCTTGCTGCGGAAGATCCGGCCGAGCAGGCCGTTGAGGCCCTTGCTGGGGGTGGCGAACGGGAAGCTGCCGCCCGTGTAGACGGCCTCGACGCGCCGCCCGGCCGCCTCCAGCCGCCGCGCGATCTCGGCGGTCAGCGCGCTGCCGACGCAGTGGCCGTACAACGCGACCGGGCCGCGCACGCGCTCCATGACCTCGTCGCAGACCCGCTGGGCGGCCTCGTGGAACGGGATCGTGCTCTCCTCGACGCCCAGCTCGTGGCCGGGCAGGGCGACCGCGAACAGCGAGTGGCCGTCCGGCAGCGCGTCGGCCAGCGGCTGGTAGACCATGGCGCTGGCCCCGCCGTACGGGATGCAGACGAGCGACAGCGTCGGCGCCTTGACCGGCCGGGTGAGCTCGACGAGCAGGCCGCGCGGGCCCTCCTCGGCGACGCCCTCCGGCGCCCCGTTGGCGGCGTCGACCAGCGCGGCCAGCTCCCGCACCGTGCGGTTGGCGATCGCGTCGAGGACGGTCACCTGGTAGCCGCCGGCGGGCAGCACCTGCCTGAGCTTGGCGACCATGCGGATGAGCAGCAGCGAGTGGCCGCCGAGCGCGTTGAAGTCGCTGTCGACGGAGATCGCGTCGATGCCGAGGACCTCACGCCAGACCCCGGCCACCGCGATCTCGGTCTCGGTCTCCGGCTCGGCCAGGTCCTCGCCCACCCGGACGACCGGGTCGGGCAGCGCCTTGCGGTCCACCTTGCCGTTGGCGTTGAGCGGAATGGTCTCCAGCGGCACGAACACCGACGGGACCATGTAATCCGGCAGCCGCGCCGCGCAGTGCTCCGCCAGATCCGCGGGCTCCCGCGACTCGGGCACGTAGTAGGCGACCAGCCTCTTGTCCTCGGGCGTGAACGCGTGCACGGCGACGACCGCGTCCCGGACGCCGGGGTGGTCGAGGACGGCCGCCCTGACCTCGTCCAGCTCGATGCGGTAGCCGCGGATCTTCACCTGGTCGTCGAAGCGGCCGAGGAAGGCCACGTCGCCGTCCCGGGTCCAGGCCACCCGGTCGCCGGTGCGGTACATCCGCCCGCCGGGCTCGAAGGGGTCGGGGAGGAACCGCTCCTCGGTGAGGTCCGGCCGGTTCATGTAACCGCGGGTCACGCCCACGCCGCCGACGTACAGCTCGCCCGGCACGCCGACCGGCTGCAGCTTCCGATTGGCGTCCAGCACGTACATGCGCATGTTGGGCAGCGGGCGGCCGATCGGCACGACCTCCACGAGCTGGGCGTCCCGCACGGGATAGACGCAGGTGCCGACCGACGCCTCGGTGGGGCCGTACTCGTTGACCAGCCGGCCGGGGCCGAGCATCTCCAGCCACCGGTTGGCCATGGAACCGGGCAGCGCCTCGCCCGCCACGACGATCTTCCCGGCGAGTGCGGCGGCCTGCCGGGCGTCGATCTGGTGACCGAGCACCTCCAGGTGGCCGGGGGTGCACTTGATGAAGCTGTACGGCCCGCCCGCCGCCAGCAGCGTGCCCAGCTCGCCCATGTCGAAGTCCTGCGGCAGCACGGTGACCCGCTGGCCGGTGACGAGCGGCGCCCACAGGTTGGGCACCACGAGGTCGAACGCCACCGAGCCGAACAGCGGGGCGCCGCCGTCGCCCTGCGACGCCAGGTCCTCCACGGCCCACCACACGTGGTTCACCAGCCCGCGGTGGGTGACCTGCACGCCCTTCGGCTTGCCCGTGGACCCCGACGTGAAGATCACATAGGCCAGCCGGTCGACGTCGTACGGCACGCCCACCGGCTCGCGGGGCCGGTCGTCGAGCACCCCGCTCGCCACGTCCACGATCTCGGCGTCCGCGAGAACGCCGTCGAACAGGTGCGCGTGGCCCGCTGAGGTCAGGACCAGCGGGGTCGCGGCGATCGACAGCATGTCGCGCACGCGCTGCGCGGGAAACTTGGGATCCATCGGCAGGTAGGCCGCGCCGGCCTTCCACACGCCCAGCAGGCAGGCGATCAGCTCCGGGCTCCGGTCGAGCAGCACGCCCACCGTGTCCTCCGGGCCGACCCCTCGCTCGCGCAGCAAGTGGGCGACCTGGTTGGCGCGGGCGTGCAGCTCGGCGTAGGTGGTCGCGCGGCCCTCGAAGGCGACCGCCACCGCGTCCGAATCCGCGTGGCGCTCCAGCAGCTCGGGCAGGGCCACGTCCGGGTACGGCCGCGCCGAGTCGTTCCACGTCCCGAGGACGAGGTCGCGCTCGGCGTCGGTGACCAGGTCGAGCCCGGCCGGCGGGGTGTCCGGCGCGGCGGCGATCCGCTCGGCCAGCGCCCGGTAGTGCCCGGCCATCCGGGTGATGGAGTCCGCGTCGAAGCGGTCCTTCTGGTAGGTCAGGTAGAGCTCGGGGTCGCCCGTGCCGTTCAGGTGCACCAGCAGCGCGAGGTCGTAGGTGAAGTCGTCGACCTCGTGCTCCCAGACCGACGCCTCCAGCCCGGGCCAGCGGCCCCGCTGGTCACGGAAGACGCGCAGCGAGAAGCCGACGGTCGACAGCGAGAAGTTGCGGGCGTCCCGGTCGCTCAGCGCCCCGGCCAGCTCGGAGAACGGCAGGTGGTTGGCGAGCGCCTCGCCGAGCCTGCGCCGCACCCCGGCGGCGGCCTCGCGGAACGACGGGTCGCCCGACAGGTCGGCGCGCAGCGGCAGGGCGTTGACGAAGCAGCCCAGCACGGGCTCCAGCTCCACCCGGCGCCGGCCGCCGTCCACCGTGGCGATCGTGAGGTCGCCCTGTCCGGTGTAGCGCGCCAGCAGCATCGAGAAGACCGTGAGCAGGGCCACGAACGGGGTGGTCCCGGGGCCGCCGGCCTCCCGCAGCGCCCGCAGGACCTCCTCCGGCAGCGTGAAAAGGTGGCAGTCGCTGCGGTTGCCCTCGGCGGCGGTCCGGCCGTCCCGCGCGATGGGAAGCTCCAGCGCGCTCGCGCCGTCCAGCCGGTCGCGCCAGTACGCCAGGCGCCGCTCGCGCTGCTCGCCGCTCAGCTCACGCCGCGACCAGGCCGCGTAGTCCGCGTACTGCAGCGGGGGCGGGGCCACCCCGGGGGGACGGCCCTCGTGGGCGGCCGCGTACACGCCGGTCAGCTCGTCGACGATGATGCCGACCGACCACCCGTCGCACGCGATGTGGTGGCAGACGAACATCAGCACGTGGTCCTCGTCGGCCAGCCGGACCAGCGTCGTGCGGTGGACCGGCCCGGTCTCCAGGTCGAAGCGCTCGACGGCGGCCCGGCTCGTGATCTCCCGGGCCCGGCCCTCCCGCTCGGCCTCCGGCAGGTCCCGCAGGTCGACGACGTCGAGCGGGGCCGACCCGGGGTCGAGGACGATCTGCCGGGGCTCGTGCCCGTCGCCCTCGTAGACCGTACGCAGGATCTCGTGGCGTTCGACCAGGCTGTCCAGGGCGACGGTCAGGGCCCGGAGGTCGAGCGGGCCGGTCAGCCGCAGGCCGATGGTGGCGTTCGGCGCCGGGGCGCCCTCCGCGAAGCGGGCGCCGAGCCACATCTGGGTCTGCTCGTAGGAGCAGGGGGCGGGTCCCTCCCCACGGGGGGCGATCACGCTCGCGGCGGCGGCCCTGGCGGCTCTGGCGGCGAGCAGCCGGCGCAGCGCCTCCTGCCTGCGTGGGGAAAGCGACGCTATTAGATGCTCGTTGTCAGTCGTCGGCGATATCGTCACCGAGCGTTCTCCTCTCTGCGCAGAAATGCGCAGGACCAGCTGACCGCGCAGAAAAGTGGTTGAACCAGAAAACGCTTTGATCGTCGATTCCGCAGGACCTCGCCGCGTATCTCGCCGCGTTCGGACCGAGATGCGTGGGAGCGCTCCCACGAAAGGGATTATTTCACGATACGGGATGTGAGTCTGGTCACGCAAGCCTCACTTCGACCTGCGATCAGGCGCGAAGAGTAAGGGGAAATCGACCTTCCGTCATCGATTGCGGGCGACGGATCACGAGTGCTCGCCGACGTTGCCGGCGGACACACGGTCATGTCGAACAATTTGACTGCCGCCGTCGAGTGGACCGGATTAAACATGTTTCTTGCGCGTAAGCCGACCCTGGTTCTATGTTGGCCGCCGGAATCTATTGCCGCAGGGGCGCCGCCTATTCGAGGGCCCGCCTGCCTCCTTAATTCGACTTTTTCCCCGTGCTCGGCCGCGGCCGGATCCCGTGCAGAAGGAGGACGCATGGACGACTTCTGGAAGCCCCTGGAAATAACCCCCGACGGCTCCGCCGCCACGCCCGAGGGGCTGGTGGAACGGCTGCGCGAGACGAATGTGGGCGACCTGCTGGTCCGCGAGAAGGCGCTCGTCTTCCGAGGCTTCGGCGTCACCCCCGAGACCCTCGACGCCGTCATGGACCTGCTGCTGCCCAACCGGCTGGCGTACGTCCACGGCAACTCGCCCCGCACCAAGGTGGGCGGCAACGTCTACACCTCGACCGAGTACCCGCCCGAGTACACGATCTCCATGCACAACGAGCTGTCGTACTCCGCCACCTGGCCCTCCCGGCTGCTGTTCTACTGCGAGAAGGCGGCCGAGAGCGGCGGGGCGACTCCCGTCGTCGACGGCGTGCGCTGGCTGGAGTCGCTCGACGACGAGGTCAGGGAGGCGTTCGCCAAGGGGGTGCGCTACACCCAGAACCTGCACGCCGGCCGCGGGCTCGGCAAGAGCTGGCAGGAAACGTTCGAGACCGAGGACCGCGACGAGGTGGCCGGGTTCCTCGACCGCATCGGGGCGGACTGGCAGTGGCGTCCCGACGGCGGCGTGCGAGTCTCGCAGGTCAGGCCCGCCACCACCCGGCACCCCGTGACCGGCGCCGAGGTGTGGTTCAACCAGGCCGACCAGTGGCACCCCGCGTCGCTGGGCGACGAGACCGCCGCCATGCTCGCCGAGCTCATGCCGCCGGAGGAACTGCCGCAGTCGGTGACGTTCCCCGACGGCGCCCCGATCCCCGGCGACTACGTCATCCAGGCCCGTGACCGCGGCCTGGACAACGCGGTGGACGTCGACTGGCGGGAGGGCGACCTGCTGCTGATCGACAACGTCCTGGTCGGGCACGGCCGCAGGCCCTTCACCGGCTCCCGCCGCATCCTCGTCGCCATGTCCGACTGATCACGCTCTCGGAAGGGAAACCGCTGTGGACACGATCGGGCTGGGGGTCGCCGCGACCTTCACCGCCGAGCCGCTCGGGGACGCCCTGCGGTTCTGGCTCGCCGAACTCGACGGCGGGGGGGACGCCGAGGGGGACGTCGCCTTCGCTCCGTACGACCAGGTCTTCCCCTCGCTCCTCGACCCGGGGAGCGTGCTCGGCCGGGCCGGCGCCGCCGTCGTGCTGGTCCGAGCGGAGGATCTGGTGGCCGGGCAGGACGGATCCGGCGAGCTGGACGCCGTGGCCACCGACCTCGCCGCCGCGCTGCGGGCCTCGGCGCGCGCGTCCGGCGCGCCCCACGTGCTCGTCGTCTGCCCTCCGTCGCCCGGGCACGGCTCGCCCGAGGCCCACGCGCGCTTCGCGGCCGGGCTGGCCCGGGCGTTCGAGGGCGACCGGGCCGTGTCCGTGCTCACCTCCGCCGAGCCGTACGAGCCGGAGCCGGAGGACGTCCACGACGCCTTCGCCGACCGGACCGGCAACGTCCCCTACACCGACCGCTACTTCGCCGCGCTGGCCGCCGCGGTCGCCCGCCGCCTGCAGGCCGTGACCACTCCGCGCCCCAAGGTCGTCGCCGTGGACTGCGACGGCACGCTCTGGGACGGCGTGGTTGGCGAGGACGGCCCCGACCGCGTGGTCATCGGCCCGCAGCGGCTGGAGATCTGGCGCGAGCTGGCCCGCCAGGTCGCCGCGGGCAGGCTGCTGTGCCTGTGCAGCAAGAACGAGGAGAAGGACGTCCGCGAGGTGTTCGCGCGGCACCCGGAGCTGCCGGTCGGCCTGGACGACGTCACCGCGATGCGCGTCGGCTGGGAGGCCAAGTCGGAGGCGCTGCGCTCGCTCGCCGCCGAGCTCGGCCTCGGCCTCGACTCCTTCGTCTTCCTCGACGACAGCCCGGTCGAGTGCGCCGAAGTCCGGGCCGGCTGCCCCGAGGTGCTGACGCTCCGGCTCCCGGCCGACGCCGCCGGGGCCGCGGCCTTCCTGCGGCACTGCTGGCCGCTCGACGTGACGTCGGTGACCGCGGCCGACAGTGAGCGCACCCGGCGCTACCAGGAGGAACGCCGGCGCGACCAGGCCAGGGGCGAGATGTCCCTCGCCGACTTCTTCGCCACGCTCGATCTACGGGTGACCATCACCCCGGCCGGTCCCGAGCACGAGGCCCGGGCCGCCCAGCTCGCCGAGCGGACCAACCAGTTCAACCTCTCGGGGACGCGCCGCCCGGACGGCGAGGAGACGTTCGTCGTGGACGTGCGGGACCGCTTCGGCGACTACGGCGTGGTCGGCCTCACCGGCGTACGGACGGAGGGGGACACGCTGCGCGCCGGCGCGTTCCTGCTGAGCTGCCGGGCGCTCGGGCGCGGGGTGGAGCACCGCATGCTCGCGCACCTGGGGGCGCTCGCGCGGGAGCGCGGGCTGGCCCGGGTGGCGCTGGCCTTCCGGGCGACCGAGCGCAACCGGCCGGCGGGGGACTTCCTCGCCACCCTTCCGGCGACGGTGGAGCCGGACGGCGAGGAGACGGCCTGGTACGTCCTCGACGCCGGCGACGCGGCGGCCGTCGTCCACACGCCGGGCCCTGCTGAGGAGAGGGCAGCGGGGCCCGTCCGGACCGCCGAGGCGGGCGCTCCCGCCGGCTGGGCGGCCGTCGAACGGATCGCGACCCGGCTGACCGGCGCCGACGCGATCCTCGACGCCATGCGGGCCGCCCGCCCCGTGACGGAGGTGGCCGGCGCGAGCCCCGTCGAGGCGACCGTCATGCGGTTGTGGGCCGAGCTGCTCGACACGGCGCCGGCCTCGGTGGACGACGGCTTCTTCGAGCTGGGCGGCCACTCGCTGCGGCTGGTGCAGTTCATGGCGCGGGTCCGCGCCGAGTTCGGCGTCGAGCTCCCCTTCGACACGCTCTACACCACCTCGTTCACCGTCGCCGAGGTCGCCAAGGTGATCGAGGAGCGGCAGCTCGCCGACACCGACGACGAGGAGCTGGCCGGACTGCTCGACGAGCTCGCGGGCCTGTCGGACGAGGAGATCGACGCCCTGCTCGACTCGGGGAACGGCTGATCCGCATGGCGACGATGCTGCTGAGCACCCACGGCACCAACGGCGATGTGCTCCCGTTCGTACGGATCGGGCGCGAGCTGGCCGAGCGCGGCCACGACGTCATCGTCATGACGCACTCCTGGTTCGCCGACCGGATCGCCGCCGCGGGTCTGCGGCACCTGCCCATCGACACGGCGGAGGGTTACGACCGGCACCTGGACGACGCCCGGCGGTACATGCTCGATCCCCTGAAGGACCCCGAAGGCGTGCTCGCGCTCTACCGGCGCAACGGCCTGTTCGAGCTGCTCGCCGACGAGGTCCGCATGATCGAGGCGCACTACCGGCCGGGCGACACCGTGGTGGTCGCCCGGCACACCTCGGGCATCGCCGGGCTGATGGCCGCCGAGCTCCACGGGGTCCCGGTGGCGCTGGTGTCCGTCACGCCCCATCAGTACGTCTCGTTGCCGGTTCTCGGGAACCTCTTCCGGCGCGTGCTCGGGCAGGGGTACGACGAGGTCTTCCAGTCGTTCGGCCTGCGTCCGGTCCGCGACTGGGCCGCCTATCTGACGAGCGCCCGGACGCAGCTCGCGCTGTGGCCGGAGTGGTTCGACGCCGCGGGCCAGCCGGCGCCGGAGGGCGTCGTCCGCTGCGGGTTCGTGCTCGGCGACACGGCGGAGGGGCCGGTGCCGGACTGGACCGAGCCGCCCGTGCTGATCACCGGGGGCACCGGGCAGGTGCTGCACGACCGGTTCTACGACGTCGCGGCGCGGGCGTGCCGGCGGATCGGGAGGCGTGCCCTGCTGGTGAACCGGCACCCGGCGTTCCAGCCGGAGTCGCTGCCCGACGGGATCGAGTGGACGCCCTCGGCGCCGTTCGCCTCGTTCATGCCCCGGGTCGCCGCGGTCGTCCATCACGGCGGGATCGGCACGCTCGCCCGGGCGCTGTCGTCGTCGACCCCGCAGGTGCTGCTGGCGCACGGCGTGGACCGGCCGGACAACGCCGAGCGGCTGGAACGCGCGGGCGTCGCGCGGTGGCTTCCCGTGTCCCGATGGGACGAGGAGCGGACGGCCCGGCTGCTGGCCCGGGCGCTGGACTCCGCTGCCGACGGCGGATACCGGGAGCGGATCGCGCCGCTCGCGGCGGACGCCGCGTCGCAGGACGCCGTGCGGCTCGCGGCCGATCACGCCGAGGCTCTGATCGGCACCGACGCGATCATGAAACGACCGGATCCGCGCGAACGGCTGGCACGGCTCACGCCCCGCCAACGGGAGCGCCTGGCCCTCATGGCCCGCGCCCGGCGGGGCGTGTAGGCGCGGATCTTCCGGGTACGCCGGGCCCATGGCGGACACGACGGCGCCGATCTCGCGCTTCGACTACGACAAGGTGGCGATCGTCACCGGAGCCGACTCGGGCATCGGGCGGGCGACGGCGGTGACGCTCGCCGCCCACGGCTTCGACGTCGGCGTCACCTGTCACCGGGACGAGAAGGGCGCGCGGGAGACGGCCGGCCAGGTCGTGGAGCAGGGACGCCGCGCGGCCGTGCGGCGGCACGACCTGACCGACCCGGTGGCCGCGGCGGCCGTGGTCGACGAGCTCGCCGACGAGCTGGGCGGCCTCGGCGTGCTGGTGAACAACGCGGGCACCGGCACGGCCGAGCCGCTTCTGGAGATCGGTTACGACCGGTGGCGGTCGGTCCTCGCGGTCGACCTCGACGGGCCGTTCCTGTGCTCGCAGCGCGCCGCGCGCCGGATGATCGAACGCGGCGCGGGCGGGCGGATCATCAACGTGACCAGCGTCCACGAGGACTATCCCCGCCTCGGGGCCGGGCCGTACTGCGCGGCGAAGGGCGGCCTGCGCATGCTCAGCCGCACGCTCGCCCTGGAGCTGGCCAGGCACGGCATCACGGTCAACACGATCGCACCGGGAGAGATCGCGACCCCGATGACCGGCCAGGAGGACCGGCCGCCGGAGCCGGGCACCCGGCCCGGCTACCCCCTGGGCCGCCCCGGGGACGCCCGCGAGGTCGCCGCCGTGATCGCCTTCCTGGCCGGCCCGGCCTCGTCGTACGTCACCGGTGCGTCGCTGTTCGTGGACGGCGGGCTCGGCCTGATGGGCCCGCAGGCCGCCGGCGACATCGACAAGGACATCTGGTCCTCCGGCTGAGGCCGAACTCCGTCCGGCGCCGGCTAGATGAACCGCCAGAGATGGTCGTCGGTGCCGTTGTCGTCCCAGAGCACGACCTGGGCACCCTGCGTGGTGGACATGTCGGTCACGCCGAGGACGCGGCCGCCGTTGGCGTTCTGGATGCGGAAGTATCCGTTCTTGCCGTACCGCAGCCGCCACCGGCGGTCGGCCGCCCCGGTGTCCGCCGCCTGGACGACACGGGAGCCGTTTCCTGCGCCCGCGCCCTCGACCGCGAGCAGCTTGCCGCTGTTCGCGTTGCGGAAGCGCAGGTAGCCGCCCGAGTCCACGATGGCGGTCCACAGGTGGTCGTCCGCCCCGCTGTCCCCCCACTGGACGACGAGCGCGCCGTCATCCGCGGAGCCGTTCTGCACGCCGAGGACCAGGCCGCTCGCCAGGTTCTGGATCCGGCAGGCGCCGTCGGGCACGAACCGCCACTGGTTGTCCGGGGTGCCGTCGTCGGAGACCTGCACGGCCTGGGCCCCCCAGGCGGTGGAGCCGTTGAGGATGGCCAGGAGCTTGCCGCTGTTGACGTTGCGGATCTTGTGGGAGCCGTCGCCGGCGTCGATGACGGTCCACTGGTGGTCGGCGGTGCCGTTGTCGGTCCACTGCAGGACGCGGGCGTTGTCGGCGGTGGACATGTTCTCCACGCCGAGGACCTTGCCGCTGTTGAGGTTGCGCAGCTTCACGGCGGCTCCGTCGACCACGATCCGCCAGTTGTGGTCCTCGGTGCCGGTGTCGCCCCACTGGAGCGCGAGCCCGCCGTCGGCCATGGACATGTTCTGGATGCCGAGGACGAGGCCGGTGCCGGCGTTGACCAGACGGAAGGTGGGAGCGTCGTCGTCGCCGCCGGGGCCGGTCCTCCAGTAGACGGTGTAGTTGTGCCCGTGGGCGTCGTAGAAGGGCCCGAGGTCGACGGTCTTCCCGTTGGCGGTGGCGGTGAAGGCGAGCGTGTCGGTGCCGGTGCGGGTGATCGAGGCGGGGTCGAGGGACGGCAGGGTGCGCAGGGTGGTGTCGCCGTAGTCGCCGGACAGGACCACCGGGCCGTACAGGATCGCGGCGACGTCGGGGTTGTCGTTGGCGGCTTCCAGGACGACCCGCATCGGCAGGCGGACCGTGACGACGTCCCCGGTTGACCAGGACCGGGTGAGGCTCGCGTAGGTGCCGGGCTCGGCGGCGATGTCCTGCGGGCTGTCGTTGACGCTGATCGTCGCGTCCTTCGTCCAGGCCGGGATGCGGAACCGCATCGTCCACGTCCCCTTGACGTTGCCGCGGACGGTGAGCGTCGTGGTGTCGCTGACGGGATAGTCGGTCTTCTGCTCCACGACGATTCCGCGGTGCGACCAGGTGAGCCTGGACGGCACGTACAGGTTCACGGTCAGCGTGGTGCCGCTGTAGAAGTAGACGGAGTCCGCCAGCTTGGTGTTCACCTCGATGCCCGAGCCCTGGCAGCACCAGAAGGAGTCGTAGTCGGTGCTCCAGGTGCCGCCGCCCCAGGCCGGGCCCACGCCGCGGCGGCCGCCCGGCTTGAGCGGGGTGAAGTAGGTGATGTGCCCGTGGCTGTCGGCGGGGTTCTGCGCGCCGATGATGTGGTTGAGCAGCGCCCGCTCGTAGAAGTCGAAGTACGCCACCCGGTCCGGGTCCAGCAGCCACAGCTCGCGGGTCAGCTTGAGCATGTTGTAGCTGTTGCAGTGCTCGCAGGTGTCGTTGGTGAGGTAGCCGGCGATCGCGTTGGGCGGGCGGAAGTGCTCGGCCTGGCTGTTGCCGCCGATCGCGTAGGTGTGCGCGCCGACGGTGAACTTCCAGGCGTTGGTGGCGATGTCCCGGTAGCGGGTGGTGCCGGTCGCCTTGTACTCCCGCGCGGCGCCGATCCACTTGGGCACCTGCGTGTTGGCGTGCAGGCCGCTGAGCCGGTCGGTGTTGGCGGCCAGCGGGTCGAACACGGCGGCGTGGTCGAACCGCTGGGCGGCGTTGAGCCAGCGGGCGTCGCCGGTCTGGTGGTACAGGTTGGCCAGCACCTCGTTCATGCCGCCGAACTCGGTGCCCAGCATGGCCTGCATCTGGGCGGTGGTCAGCCTGCCGGTCCGCCAGTCGACCCAGCCGGCCAGCGCCAGCAGCACGTCACGGGCCGTGGTGTCGCCGATGAGGCGCCAGACGTCCAGCAGACCGGCCAGGGTCTTGTGGACGCAGTAGTACGGCACGTTGCCGTTGCTCAGGGTTCGGGCTTCGAGGGCCGTGAATTCCGACTCGGGGAAGCCGGACAGGTAACCGGCGTTGAACCCGGCGGCCTCGTTGTTGCCCTGGCACTTGGCCAGTTCGGCCACCATGTAGGTCGCCTTGTCCCGGCAGACGGTGTCACCGGTCACCGCATAGGCCTGGGCCCACGCGGTGAGGAAGTGCCCCTGCATGTGGGTGCGGAACGGGAAGTTCGGGGCGTCCCACCCTCCGTTCGCGGCGGCGCCGCCGGTGGACAGCCGGTGGTTGGCCCGGAAGTTGTACAGCAACCGGTCCACGTCGACGAACCGCAGGTAGTTGAGGGTCCGCTCCTGGTTCTCAAGCCACCGGCCGGCGGTGAGCCGCACCCGGGCGAGGTCGAACGCGTACGCGGACACGCCGATTTCGCCACCTGCCGGAGCAGGGGCGGCGCTCGCGGGGGACCTGCCCGCGAACGCACCGGCGGCCGAAGCGGCGGCGGTGACAGCGGCGGCCTGCAGCAGACCACGCCGGCTGATTGATCCAGACGACACAGCGCCTCCTTGCGATGAGCGAACGTCCCGGCGGTGCCGCTGACAAGGTGGTCACAGGCACACGCGCAGCGGCCGTGGGAGCACGGCCGCCGTGACGGGATGGGGGGTGGGCATCAGTGTTAGCGCTAACATGTTTGGGCTTGCCAAAAACATACGTAACGGATCGGCTTAGGTCAATGGTGATCGCCGTCGCTCCGGTCCTCGGGGGTGTGGTCGCGCACCGGCGCTGCGCTACCTGACCTCCGTGCCCCGAACAATCCGCGCGGAAGGTTGCCCGGCGGCCGGGGCTGGGTGACGATGGCGCCTGAAGACGCGGAGAGTGAGGGCGCCGTGACCAATCCATGGCTCGCGCTTGAATCCGGGGCCGACGCGGCGGAGCGCACCGGTGAGCTGCGCCGCGCCCATGAGCGCTTCCTGTCGGCCGGGGCGATAGACGGACCCGTGCGCTCCGTGGTCGCCGACTCGTGGCGGCGCTCGGCGCGGGCCGTGGACCCGGACGCGCTCGCGCCGCTGGAGCTCACCGACGCCGAGCTGGAGGAGTATCGCGACGCGCACCCGCTGGCCCGGGTGCTGCCGCTGTTCCGCGACCTGCTGGGCGGCATCGCCGACGACGGGCGGCACCTGCTCGCGGTGTGCGACGCGGCCGGGCGGCTGCTGTGGGTCGAGGGCCATCGCGGGGCGCGGGCGCGGGCCGAGCGGATGAACTTCGTCGCCGGAGCCCGGTGGGACGAGGCCCACGCCGGCACCAACGCCCCCGGCGTCGCGCTCACGGTCGGCCATCCGGTGCAGATCTTCGCGGCCGAGCACTTCGCCGTACCCGTGCAGCCGTGGACCTGCGCCGCCGCGCCCATCCACGACCCGCACACCGGCCGCCTGCTCGGCGCGGTCGACGTCACCGGCGGCGACAACCTGGCCAGCCCGTACAGCCTGGCCCTCGTGCAGGCGGCGGCCCGCGCCGCCGAGGCGCATCTGGCCACGCTCCCCGCGCCGGACCTCAGGCCCGCCGTGACGCTCGCCGCGCTGGGCCGGGACGACGCCGTGCTCGGCGAGGGCCCGCGCCGCATCAGGCTGGGCCCCCGGCACAGTGAGATCGTCGTCCTGCTGGCCTGCCATCCGGAGGGGCTGAGCAGCGACCAGCTCAGCGCGGAGCTGTACGGCGACCGCATGCTGAACCCCGTCACGCTGCGTGCCGAGCTGTCCCGGCTGCGCCACCGGCTCGGGCCGCTGCTCGACTCCCGTCCGTACCGGTTGCGGACGCCGGTCCGGGCGGACTTCCAGGCGCTCGCCGAGCACCTGGCCGCCGCGGACGCGGACGCCGCGCTGCGCGCCTACCGGGGGCCGCTCCTGCCCGGGTCGGAGGCGCCCGGCGTCGTCTGGCAGCGCCGCCTGCTGGACGACGGCGTACGCGAGTTGCTGGTGGCCCGCCGCGACCCCGCGCTGCTCGAACGATGGACGCGCGCGCCATGGGGGAGGGACGACCTCGTCGCCTGGCAGGCGCTGCTGGCCGCGCTGCCCGCCGGGTCCCCGGCCCGGGATCGGGCCGCCCGGCGGGTACGCGACCTCGACGCGGAGTACGGCCTGCCGCTCATCTGATGGCGTCGCGCAGCCAGCGCGAGGCGACGGCCGCCGCCAGGCGGGGCGGCACGGTGCCGGCGCCGAGCCCGACGTCCACGAGCAAATCGAACACCTCGGTGCGGCGGGCGGCGACGGCGATCGCCGCGTCGATGAAGCCGGGGGAGCGGGCGGCCAGGGCGAGCACGTCGGTGGTGCGCAGGTGCCGCCCGAGCGCCCGGCGCAGACCACGCCGGTAGGCCCGCAGCGGGTCGCCCGGCGAATCGATCACGGCCTCGGCGGCGAGCCGCCCCGACAGCAGCGCGTAGTAGATGCCCTCGCCGGTGAGCGGATTGACGAGGTTCGCCGCGTCGCCGGCCAGCAGCACCCGGCCCGCTCCGGGCGCCGGCCGCCCGCTCGACAGCGGCAGGTGATGCGCCCGCAGGTCGCGGACGGGCGAGCTGATCCCACCCAGTAGGGGGAGGAGCCGGGCCAGCCGCCCGTGCAGCACCTCCCGGCCCGGCAGCCCGGTCTGTCGCAGCGCCGGCAGCAGCAGGCCGTAGCCGACGTTGGCCGTGCCGTCGCCCACCGGGAACGACCAGGCGTAGGCCGGCCACGCTTCGCTCTGCATGACGATGACCTGCACGTCGTCCGCGGGCGGCACGTCGGCGTAGCCGCGCACCGCGATGGCGGTGTGCCGGTCAGGGCTCGGCGGCACGCCGATCAGCCGTCGTACGGCCGAGTTGGCGCCGTCGGCGGCGACGACCGCCCGGGCGACCAGGTGACCGTCGATCAGGACGTGCTCGCCGAGGGCGGTCAGCGTACGCACCCGGTGGCGGCGCACCTCCACGCCGCGCGCCCGCGCCGCCTCGACCAGCCGGGCGTCGAAGACCCGGCGGGGCACCACGTGGTTGGGCCGCGCGACGACGGCCGAGACGTGGGCTCCGCCGGGCGACGTCACCGACAGGCGCGGCGTCGGACGGTGGTCGTCGAGCACATCGGGCAGCCCGAGCAGCGCGAGCTCCTGCCGTGCGTGCGCCGCGATGCCGTCGCCGCAGGCCTTGTCACGCGGGAAGGCCGCCCGGTCGAGCAGCAGCACCCGGCAGCCGGGGGCGAGCTGCCGGGCCCGCAGCGCGGCGGCCGAGCCCGCCGGCCCGGCGCCGACGACCACCAGGTCCCAGACGTCGTCCACATCACAGACCGTACGTGGAGAAGAGGTTGGTGGTGGGCCAGGACTTCACCGAGTCGGCTGCGGTGTGGAGCTGGGCGTCGATGTCCCCGTAGTTCAGCCCGGAGGCGTCGTCGCGCTGGTCGAACAGCACCACCCAGCTCAGCCCGTCGTAGCGCCGGACCATGAGGGTGGAGGTGCCGGCCAGCGACCCCGTGTGCCAGGTGTTGCGGCCCCCGGTGACCGGGCGGACCTGCCATCCGAGGCCGTAGTACCAGCCGTCGGAGTTGACGCCGATCGACGGCTTGGCGAACGCCCTGGAGATCGACGCCGAGGTCAGCACGCCCGCCGCGTCGAAGAGGGTGGTGAACTTGGCCAGGTCGACGGCCGTGGCGAGCCACCCGCCGTGGGCGGCCATGTTCTCCAGGTTGAACCCGCCGTACGGGAAGGGCACCACGGAGTTGGAGGTGTCGATCACGCTCTTGCCGGTGTACTGCGAGAAGTACGGCGCCTCACCCGATTTGCGGAGACTCTTCGCCGTCCTGCCGAGCGCCATCCGCTTGATCTTGAGCGGCGTCAGGATCTTGCTCTGGACGTAGCTCGCGTACGAGACCCCGCTCGCCTTCTCGACGACCTTCTGCAGGAGGAGGTATCCGTAGTTCGAGTACGCGTACGTCGTCCCGGGGGCGTGGTCGAGCTTGCGGCCGGACGTGTGCTTGATGATGTGCGCCTGCGTGATCGGCAGCGGGACGCCGAGGGCCGAGGCGATGACCTGGTCCTTGAACATCGGGTCGCCCGAGATCGCGGAATCCCACCCGCCGAGGTGCTGCAGCAGGTGGGTCACGGTGACGTTGGCGAGGCGCGGGTCGGCGGTCGTGCTCAGTCCGAGCAGCGGCGCGACCTTCGCCGTGAGGCTCAGCTTGCCGTCCTGCGCCAGCTTCAGCACCGCGGCGGCGGTGACCGGCTTGCTGAGGCTCGCGACGCGGAACAGCGAGGTGGGCCCGGCCGCGAACGAGGTGTCCGCCGTCCAGTTGTAGCCCCGGGCGAGCATCAGCTTGCCCTTGCGGACCACGGCAAGGGACGCGTGGGGGATCGTCCGCGCCTGCATGAAGCGCTTCAGCGTGTCGTCGAAGGGCTTCAGCGACGTCGCGCTGCGGCCGGTGACGCTCCACACGCGGGCCGCCGCGCTCGCCGGCGACGCGGGCAGCCCGGCGGCGAGCCCCGCCGCGGTGCCGCCCGCCAGCAGGCGCAGGGCGCTCCTGCGGGAGACGGAAAACGTTTCCGGAATCATGACGGGTGATCTTAGGGGAGATTTGACCATCCATAACCGCATTTCTGACTACGCGGACCGGAGGCTGTGTGCGGAAGGACGCAACGTCTCGGCAACGTGCCCGCGACTAACGTCCGGGGCGTCAGTCCCACACCCTGTCCGGGAGGTCTCTCTCATGACCCGTTACGCCGCGCCGGGACAGCCGGACGCCCTCATGGCGTACGAGCAGCGTTACGACCACTGGATCGGCGGCGAGTACGTCGCGCCGCAGCGGGGGCGGTACTTCGAGAACCCCACCCCGGTCACCGGCCAGACGTTCACGGAGATCGCGCGGGGCACCGCCGAGGACGTCGAGCGCGCTTTGGACGCCGCACACGGCGCCGCGCCCGCCTGGGGCCGTACGCCCGCATCCGAGCGGGCGAACATCCTCAACCGGATCGCCGACCGCATGGAGCAGAACCTGGAGCGGCTCGCCGTCGCCGAGACCTGGGAGAACGGCAAGCCGATCAGGGAGACGCTGGCCGCGGACATCCCGCTGGCGATCGACCACTTCCGTTACTTCGCGGGCGCGATCAGGGCCCAGGAGGGCAGCCTGTCGGAGATCGACGCGGACACCGTCGCCTACCACTTCCAGGAGCCGCTCGGCGTCGTCGCCCAGATCATCCCGTGGAACTTCCCGATCCTGATGGCCGCCTGGAAGCTCGCGCCGGCGCTGGCCGCCGGCAACGCCGTGGTCCTGAAGCCGGCCGAGCAGACCCCGGCGTCGATCCACTACTGGATGAGCCTGGTGGCCGACCTTCTCCCGCCGGGCGTCCTCAACATCGTCAACGGGTTCGGCGTCGAGGCCGGCAAGCCGCTGGCCTCCAGCGATCGGGTCGCGAAGGTGGCCTTCACCGGGGAGACCACGACCGGGCGGCTGATCATGCAGTACGCCAGCGAGAACATCAAGCCGGTCACGCTGGAGCTCGGCGGCAAGAGCCCCAACATCTTCTTCGACGACGTGTCCTCCGCCGACGACGAGTTCTTCGACAAGGCGCTGGAGGGCTTCACGATGTTCGCCCTCAACCAGGGGGAGGTCTGCACCTGCCCCTCCCGGGCGCTCGTCCAGCAGGGCCACTACCGGCGGTTTCTGGAGGCCGCGGTCGAGCGTACGGAGAAGATCGTCCGCGGCCACCCGCTGGACCTTGCCACGATGGTCGGCGCCCAGGCGTCCAACGACCAGCTGGAGAAGATCCTGTCGTACCTCGACATCGGCCGGCAGGAGGGCGCCAAGGTGCTCACCGGCGGGCACCGCGCCGATCTGGGCGGTGAGCTGTCGGGCGGCTACTACGTCGAGCCGACGATCTTCGAGGGCGCCAACCACATGCGGGTGTTCCAGGAGGAGATCTTCGGGCCGGTCGTCTCGGTGACCTCGTTCACCGACTTCGACGACGCCATCAAGATCGCCAACGACACGTTGTACGGCCTCGGGGCGGGCGTGTGGACCCGGGACGTCAACAAGGCGTACCGGGCGGGCCGGGCCATCCAGGCCGGGCGGGTCTGGACGAACTGCTACCACGCCTATCCCGCCCACGCCGCCTTCGGCGGCTACAAGCAGTCGGGCATCGGCAGGGAGACGCACAAGATGATGCTCGACCACTACCAGCAGACCAAGAACCTGCTGGTCAGCTACTCGCCCTCGAAGCTCGGCTTCTTCTGATGCCCGAGGTGTCCCGCGTGGACCTCACCCCCGCGGCCGCCGATCTCATCCGGCGGCTGCGGGCGGACCACGGCCCGCTGATGTTCCACCAGTCCGGCGGCTGCTGCGACGGCAGCGCCCCGATGTGCTATCTGGAGGGCGAGTTCCGCACCGGCTCCTCGGACGTGCTGCTCGCCTCGCTGACCGTCGAGGGCGTGGACGAGCCGGTCACGTTCTGGATGTCGGCCAGTCAGTTCGAGCGATGGCGGCACACCCATCTCACCGTGGACGTCGTACCGGGCCGGGGCAGTGGCTTCTCCCTGGAGGTGCCCGAGGGCGTCCGTTTCCTGATCCGTTCCCGCCTGCTCACCGACGCCGAACGCGCCGCCCTCGACAGCTGACTGCTCGTCACTTCTTGACGTTGCAATGTGACGGTAAGTAATGTCCCCGCTGTAGTTGTGTGCGGTGGCGGACGGACCGGGAGGGGTACGGTGAGCATGCGGCTGATCCGGGGAGGAGCGGTGATCAGCATGCCCGTCGACGCGCCGAATCCTCTGGCAGGGTCCGTGCTGTCCATACTGGTGGCGGCACGCGAGCTGAGGCTGTCAGTGACCGAGACCCATCTGGTGGGGCTCCTTTATCTCACCGACGTCGCCGCCGTCGAGGCGGGGCATCCGCCGATCACCGGGGCGACCTGGCGCCTCGGGCGCCGTGGCCCCTATGACCCCGCCCTGACGCGGGCCCAGGGCTATGTGGTGGAGAGCGAACTCGTGGAGCGCGGCGACGACGAGTCTGCCGACGCGGAGTCGGCCGTCTTGTTCCTGACCATGGATGTGGACGATCCTCTCGACCCTGACGCCATGGACTTCGTCCGTTCGGTCGTGGCTCTGCACGGCGGAGAGGACACAGCCGTACTTCGGAGCGTGGTGGACGCCACCGTGCCCGTCGTCGAGGCGCAGGCGGGCGGAGAGTCCGGCGTCTTGCTCGACCTCAGCCGGGCACGGCGGCGCAGGCAGGCCACGGCGCTGCTCACACGGGCGAGGGCGAGGCGTGCGTCCATGCCTCCCGAGCAGGACGACGCGAATGTCGGTGCGATTCTCAAGGATGAGTTTCTGCAGACGCGAGACGCTCTGCGGCGCGCTAACGCGAAGGCCCTGGACGATCGGTGAAAGCGTTCATTCGCAAGGGCGGTGTCTACTACGTCTCGGACAGATCACTGACGATGCCGCCGAACGACCAGCGCAATCTTCACCCCCGGCGACCGGTCGTCGTCCTGAGCGGTGACGCGAAGAACCAGCAGCCGGACTGGGATCTGATCTACGTCGCGCCGTTGTCGACGGCGACGACGCTCAAAACGGAGTATTGCGTCAAGCTCGCGCAGGGGATCGCCAATCTGCCCAGCAAATGCTGGGTGCGCACGATCTGCGCGCAGCCCTTTCTCAAGGATGAACTCGGCGACTACCTGGGCCAACTTCCACCGCAGTTGGTGGCCCTGATCGAGGACAATCTGTTCGCGTATCTCGGCCTGGTCGACTGAGGGGCGAGCGGAGGCCGCGGCGGGGGTGCCGCGGCCTCCGGGGACTTCACAGGGACGTGCCGGTACCTGTGCGCCGGGAACTCAGATCTTGCCGGTGCCCGCGTTGGCGAGGACGTTCGCCTTGACCCCGCTGGGGTTGTCCACCGTGTACGAGTACGGAATGGAGGCGACGCTGCCGGAGGTCTGCGGCGTGCCCGAGTTCACGAAGTAGTTGTTGCGGGCGACGATCGACCCGCCGGGCGACGAGCCTTCGGAGGTGTGGGTGGGCTCGGCGACGTTCTCGAAGTAGTTGCCCTCGACGAGCACGCCGGCGCCGCACGTGGAGGCGATGCCGTAGCTGTAGTCGGTGTAGGACGAGTCCTTGTAGTAGTAGTTGTTGAACACGTGGACCGGGTTGCCGAAGCGCACCCGGGGGTTGCGCTGGGCGCAGGTCTGGAACGCGTTGTGGTGGTACGTCACGCGCAGGTGCCCGGTGTCCTCGGAGCTGTTGTTGTCGCTGTGGCCGACGAGCGAGCACTTGACGTGGTCGTGGAGCTTGTTCCAGGAGACGGTGACGTAGTCGGAGCCGTGCGTGACGTCGAGCAGGCCGTCGTAGTAGTCCGTGCCGTGGCTGGTGTCGCTCGACAGGTCGTTGTGGTCGAGCCACACGCGCTTGGCGTTGTCGAGGTGGATCGCGTCGCCGTTGCCGTTGCCGGCCCGGACCTTCGAGATCTTCATGTTGCGCACGATCACGTTGCTGACGTCACGGATGTTCAGGCCGCAGCCGGTCAGCCCGGAGCCGGCGCCGACGCCGACGATGGTGGTGTTGCCGCCCACCCGCACGTCCTCGGAGCAGGTGAAGGTGCCGTTCACCTGGACGATCTTCGCGGCGTCGCCCTTCACGGCGGTGGTGAGCGCGGTCAGGGAGGTGACCGTCGTCGTGGCGCCGCCCGCGCCGCCGCTCGTGCCGCCGCCCTGGGTCGCCCAGCCCACCAGCCCGGTGGTGGGCGGGGTGGTCGGGCCGCCCGTGGGCGTGGCGGTCGGCGTGGC